>NZ_JBMNDS010000019.1:0-131253 GCF_052543295.1 Streptomyces sp. SAS_270 | reverse complement strand
TCGGCGTGCCGGACGAAGGCCCTCGTACTGGACGTACTTGGGACTTCGGCCGGTGCGGCGAGGGTGCGTGCCGGGCGCCGCGGGTGCTGTGCGGGACTTTCAAAACACCCCCTAGGGGCAGCTGAGCCGCGTGTCGCCCGTGTCCGTCGTGCAGGTGTCCGTGCCGAGGCCGCCGTTGGCGGTGTCGTTGCCGGAGACGTTGTCGACGGTGTTGAGCCTGTCGTTGCCGTAGTTGCCGATCAGGTTGTCGTTGCCCGGGCCGCCGTTCAGGGTGTCGTCGTTGTAGCCGCCGTCGAGGCGGTCGTTGCCGTAGTTGCCGTACACGGTGTCGTTGCCGTAGCTCGCGTCGACGGTGTCGTCGCCGCCGAGGCCGCAGATCACGTCGGTGCCGTAGCCGCCGGTGAGGGTGTCGTTGCCGCTGGTGCCGATGCGGGTGCAGCCGCGGGCGTTGTTGACGGTGGTGGTCGCCGTCGCGCTGTTGTTGCCGGGGGTCGGGTCGGACTGGCCGGCGCTCACCGTGGCCTTGTCGGTGAGGGTGCCGGTGGCGCGGGGTTCGGCGACGACCGTGACCGTGGCCTTCGCGCCGGGGGCGAGGGTGCCGAGGGAGCAGGTGCCGCCGGTGGTGCAGGTGCCCTGGGAGGGGGTGGCCGAGACGATCGTGGTGGCGGGGCCGGTGAGCGCGTCGGTGAGGGCCACGCCGGTGGCCGTGGTCGTGGCGCTGTTGTTGGTGACCGTCACGGTGTACGTCGCCCGGTCACCGATGCTGACCGTGCCCGTGCCGGACTTGGTGACGGACAGGTCCACCCCGGCGGGCGGCGGCGGAGGGGTGCCGGCGCCGCCCAGGTAGCGGGCGAGGGCGCGGTCGTCGCCGCTGGTGCCGACCGCGACGATCCTGCCGTCGGACCGGAGGGCGAGGCTGTTGACCTGGGCGGCGGCGCCGAAGCCGGTGCTCGTGCGGCCGCCGGTGCCGAACCCGGTGTCCAGAGTGCCGTTGGTGTTGTAGCGGGCCAGGGCGAAGCCGCCGTCGGCGCTTCCGGCGGCGACGATCCGGCCGTCGGGCTGAAGCATCAGGTCCCGCACGCTGCCGTTGGTGCCGAAGGGGGTGTTCACGACGCCGCCGGTGCCGAAGCCGCCGTCGAGCGTGCCGTCGGTGTTGTAGCGCACCAAGGTGAAGCCGGGGCCCGCGCCGCTTCCGGCGGCGACGATCCGGCCGTCCGACTGCACCACCACGGCCTCACCGAAGTTGTAGCCGCCCAGGTCCGTGACGACGCGGCCGTCGCCGCCACCGAACGTGGTGTTGAGGCTCCCGTCGGGGTTGTAGCGGACGACCGCGAAGTCGAAGGCCGTCTCGCCCGTGTCGCCGAAGACGACGAACCGGCCGTCCGGCTGGAGCGCCATGTCCTTGCCCTGCACGCCCTGGTCGAAGGCGGTGGTGACCTCGCCGTCGCCGCCGCCGAACGCGGTGTCCGGGGTTCCGTCGGGGTTGTAGCGGACCGCGGCGATCTCACCGCCCGCGGTCCCCGAGGCGAGGATCTTCCCGTCGGGCTGCACCGCGACCGCCCAGCCGTCCTCGGCGCCACCGGCCAGTTCGGGGATGACCCAGCCGGTGCCCCCGAAGCTGGTGTCCAGGGTGCCGTCGGGGTTGTAGCGGGCCACCGTGAACCAGCAGCAGCCGCCGTTCTCCTCCCCGAACCGCTCGGTCCGGCCGACCACGACGATCTTGCCGTCGGCCTGCAGGGCCGCCCCCTGGGCCCGGTCGTCGCCGCCCTCGAAGTCGGTGGTCACCTCGCCGTCGCCACCGAACGAGGGGTCGAGGCTGCCGTCGGGGTTGTGCCGCATCAGGGAGAAGTCGGGCGACGGGGCGTCGGAAGCCCAGTTCACGCCGACCGTGACGATCTTGCCGTCGGGCTGCAGGACGACGTCCTCGCCCTCCTCGTTCTGGCCGCGGTCGACGGTGACCTTCCCGCCGGTGCCGAACGAGGTGTCCAGGTCGCCGGGTGCGGCGAGGGCGGTACAGGGCATCGCGACGACGAGTGCGAGCGCGGCGGCGGCCAGAGCTGCCGCGCGGAGGGATCCCCGTAGGGAAGCAAGGGTGGACATCCGCCCAGCTTCGGGAGGTTCCCCCGGCGCTTTCGCGCGGCTTACCGGCGGCTGGGCCCACTGCACCGCGGAGTCCACTCTCGGGGGTGACAGCAAGGTCGTCTCTTCCGCGCGCCGGTTCCTCAGCCCGGCTGTACGGACCTCAGCGCCGCCAGCAGCGCACGGGCGTCGCGGACCGTGGGGTGGCCGTCCCCGAGGTGTACGGCGACCTCCTCCACGACGCGTTCGGCGTACTCGGTTCCGCTCGCGCCGTCGTAGCCGAGCATGGCGTGGGAGACCTTGAGACGCAGGGCCAGCGGGTGGTCCTCGCCGAGCCGGGAGCGGGCCTCTGCGCTGAACGCGCCGCATTCCCGGCGTACTTGGTCGGTCGGCTTCGGACCGCCCTCGCGTTCCCAGGCGAGGACCTGGGCTTCGAGGTCCTGGGCCGCGGTGTCGGGCGTGCGGTCCTCGGGCGGTACGTCGCCGCCGGCGCCGCCCCTCCCCGGCCGTGCGGCCACCGTGGTGGCGTCCGGGCCCTGCTGCCTGGTGCGAACCAGCGTCTCGAAGCGGCGGGTGGGCGGCAGGCCGGCGTGCTCGCGGATGAGGGTCGTCGCCTCGTCGGGCAGGAGCGGCGGGGTGAATCGTTCCGCCTCCGGGTCACGGAGTTCGCCCTCCGGGCCGGTCGCGAGGGCGGCGGCGACAGCGGCGGGGGTCGGCCGTCGGGCCGGGTCGAGCTGGAGGCAGGAGCGGACCGCCTCTTCCAGTTCGGCGGGCATCCCGGCCAGGTCGGGCGTGCCGTCGCAGATGTTGCTCATCACCGCGAGCACCTTCTTGCCCCAGGGCAGGCGCCCGAGGGCGAGGCGGGCGAGGAGTGTGCCGAGTGAGAAGACATCGCTGGCCGGGGTGAACTGCGCGTGTTCCCGGATCTGTTCCGGCGAGGCGTAGGCGTATGTGCCGGCGAATCCGCTGCGCGGTTCCGTCAGCCGCTCGATCTGCGCGATGCCGAAGTCGATGACGCGGGGGCCGTCCTCGGTCAGCAGGACGTTCGCGGGTTTGAGATCGAGGTGCACGATGCCCTCGGCGTGAATGGCGGTGAGTGCGGAGGCGATGCCCGCACCGATGCCGCGGACGGTGGCGGGGTCCAGCGCGCCGCACTGTTCGGCCACCTCCTGAAGCGAGGGCGCGGCCACGAACGGCACGGCCATCCAGGGGGTTTCACCGCTCGTGTCGGCGGCGATCACGGGAACGGTGAACCGTCCGCTGACCCGCCGGGCCGCCTGTACCTCGTGCGTGAAGCCCTCCCGGATCGAGGAGTCGGCCGCGTACTCCGCGTGCAGCGTCTTGACCGCCACCAGGACCCCGTCCGGGTCCTGACAGAGGTAGACCCGCCCGAACCCGCCCTCGCCGACGCGCTCCAGCACCTCGTAGGAGCCGAAGGCCGCCGGGTCCTCCGCCGCCCGCGCGGGCCTGGCCCGCTCGACCGGCCGCCACTCCCCCAGGGCCTCGGCTTCGGGATGCACGGCTGTGGCACCGCCCGGGTCGCGCGCGGGGGCGGGTTCCGGCTCCGCCCGCTCGTCGTCCACCACGACGAGCGAGACCGTATGGGGTGCACCCTCCCGGAAGGAGTACGCCTCCACGTTCACATTGCCGTGGCCCTCGTCGGAGACGTAGATGCCGAGCAGCCCCAGCCGCTCGCACAGTGCGATCTCCTCGGGCGTCGGCCGGCGGTCGGCACGGGCGAAGTAGAAGGCGCGGGCCTCGCACCCCTGGTCGGCCACGCGCTGGAGCACGGTGAGCCACTGCTCGATGCCGACCATGTGCGGTCGCGGTCCGCCGGTGGCGTCGGTGACCGGGAAGACCCGGGTGATGTGGCGGGCGCGGGCTTCGCTTGCCAGCAGTCCGAAGGCCGTGGCGGGTGCCGCTTCCACCTGCCGGGCGAGCAGGGTTCCCGCCGTGTCACCTATGTGGAGTTCCGTCTTTCCCGCGGCCCGGGCGAGCTGGTCCCGTTGCCCGGACAGGGTGTCGTACTCGGGCGAGCCCGGGCCCTCTCCCCGTAGCTCCATGCAGGCGAGCACCTTCCCGAAACAGACGACGGCTTCGTCCAGGTCCTCCGTCCGCATGGCCGCCTTCGCCTGCGAGACCAGCGCGCCGAGCGTCCGGTCGCTGCGGGCGCCGTACAACTCCCGGCATTTCTCGGCTATTTGGCCGTACATACGACTCGCCCGCGAGAGGTCGCCGCTCCGCTCGATCTCCGCGGCCGCCGCGACGAGGTCCTCCAGGCTGTCGTGCCCCCGCTCGTGGCCGAAGGGCAGAGCGCCGGCGAGTTCGGCGTAGCGCCTACGGGCGATGCCGGCGAGTTCGTGATGGGCGCCCAGTTCGGCCTCGGCGGTCTTCAGCATCCGGGTGTAGGTGCGCAGCGCGGCTGCGTTGTCGTCGGCCTGCTGCTGCCAATGGCCCAGGTCGCACAGGAGGTTGAGCGCGGCCTCGGTGCGGCCCTCCTGTTCCGCCGCGCGGTGCATCTCCCCGTAGCGGTGTACGGCCTCCTCGCTCCGTCCCGCCCGGCCGTGCCAGTGGGCGAGCTGGTGGCGGGCGAGGCCGGTGTCCTGGTGGCGTGGCCCCTGGAGGCGCTCACGGTCGGACAGGAGCTGCGCGAACAGCTGCACGGCGCCTTCCGGGTCGCCGGACTCCCCTGTCCAGTGGGCGAGTTGGTGCCGCAGGGCCAGGGTGGTGGGGTCGTCGGGCCCGGGGGCGGACGTCGCCTGGACGACCAGTTCGCGATAGCGCTTCACGGCCTTGCCGGGTCGGCCCTGCCGGCCGTCCTGCTCGGCCGAGGCGCTGCCGTCCCGCAGCCGGGCGAGCACATCCGCCGCCGGTTCGCCGGACGCCGGCGTGGTGTTCCGTCGCTTGCCGACCCATCGCATACAGACCCCCCGGAGCTGCAGATCGGCCGACATCCCGCCCCGCACGGGGACCGGATGAAGAGCCCGTAGGCGACAAAATACCCCGATCCGCAGGGAGTTGACCTTATGAACAACCGATCATTGTCCCGCTACTCTCGGCCGGATGAACGAACAGGAAAGCGAGCCGGTCGCCTCGTACGCCGACGAACCCGCCCTCTGGCGTCGGTTCGCGCGACTTCTGCCGTCCGCCGAGGACGCGGCCGAGTTCCAGGACTGCTGGGACATCGGCGAGCAGGAGGCCGGGCTCCAGTTCGTGCTGCTCCCGCGGCTCCTTGAGCGGGGTGTACCGATCGGCGAGACCACGCGGGCCGAGCTGGCGGTCATGGCCGAGACCTGGACCATGTGGGACGCGCTCGGCGCCGACATCGCGCGCTGCCAGGGTGATCCCGCGCAGGACGCGTCACTGCGGCTGGTGGAGTTCGACGGTGACCGCGAGACGCCGGGGCCCGCCGGGGTCCAGGAACCCGACGGTCCCCTGCTCGTCCCGTGGATCACCTGCACGCACTGCGGGCAGGTGCTGGCCCGCGCCCACCGACGGGAGGAGTGGGGCGGCCTCTCCTACCTTCCGGAGTCGTACGTCGTGTTCGGCCCCGACCGCGGCACGGCACCCAGCACGTTCGCCCAGGACTCCGCCTGGGACGCCCTCACCGCCTTGCGGACGGCCTGCCCCGGCCGCGAGGACTCGTCGGCATCCGAGGGCCGCTGAGGGCACCCCTCCCGCGTCCGGATGCGGCGCGGGAGGACCCGCCGTCGCACTGCACCGCGCCGCCCTTGCGTACAGCGACTCTCACCGGGCGGGGCCTGCCCTCGCGAGCCCGTTGAACGGGCTCGATCCGGCGCTGCGGGACCTGTCCGCGGGCGCGCCCGGCGCGCGCCACCGCGCGCCACTTCCACGCGCTTCACCCGCAGGGTGCGGAGGGTTCGATTCGGCCCCCTCCGCGCCGCGGGCCGACGCACGATCAGCCGTATGCGCATCCAAGGCGTCAACGTCCGCAGGCGAGTGGTGGTCCGGCTGTCCGCCGTCGCCGTCCTGGCCAGCGGCCTGTGGGCGCTGCGCGCTCTGGTGACAGGCGGAACCGAGCCGCACGACGCACTCGGCCTGCCCATCGCGGTCGCCGCCCTGGCGCTCACCGTCTGGACCACGGCTCAGCCTCCGTCCGCCGACCCGCGCTCGGTAGCCGCGACGCTCGCCCGGCGGGTGGCCTCTGCGGAGCAGGAGGAACGGCTGCGCCTCGTCGGCGACATCCACGTACTCGACCCGTCCTGCACCCTCACCACCGGCTCCGGCTCGGCCTCGACCGAACGCCCCGCCACGGTCGCCTCCGTACGCGAACTGCTGCTGGCCGAAGGGAACCAGCGGCTGCTGATCACCGGCGCGCCGGGGGCGGGCAAGACGGTGTGCGCGCTCGGTCTCATCATCTCCCTGTTGCGCGACCGTGCCGAGGGACAGCCCGTCCCGGTGCGGTTCCCGCTGGCCGAGTACGACCCCCACCGGCGCCTCGCCGACTGGATCGCCGTCCGCCTCACCGAGGACTACGACCTGCCTCCGCGTCACGCACGGCTGATCGTCGAGGAGCGGCTGGTGCTGCCCGTTCTCGACGGCCTCGACGAGATGGACGCCGTCACCGCGCCCGACGACCGGCGCCCCAGGGCCCGGGCGGCGGTCGCGGCCTTCGACCGGTACCTCGTGCGCGGCGAGCCGGGCCCCCTCGTGGTCACCTGCCGGACCGGCGACTTCCCCGCGGCGGCCCGGCTCACAACGACCGCGCTCGTGAGGCTGGAGCCCCTCCCGGCCGACAGCGTGCGGGAGTTCCTCCTCACTCACGGCACGCCCGACGCGTGGGAGCCGGTCCTCACCCTCCTGCACGACGACCCCGCCGGGCCCCTCGCGCAGGCTCTGACCACCCCGTGGCGGGTGACCCAGGTCGTGGCCGCGTACCCCGGCGGGGTCGGCTCGGCGCGCCTGGCCGCGTTCACGGAGGACGCCGAAGGCCTCGACGCCCATCTCCTCGACGGCTACGTCCGCCGAGCGGCGGAGGGCGCGCCAGGCACCGAAGCGCCCTACGACCCGGACCAGGTACGGCGCTGGCTCACCCGCCTGGCACGTCATCTGCAACGCGACGGCGGCACGCACAGCGATCTGCGCCCGCACGAACTGTGGCCGATGGGCGGCAGGCTCCTCGTGCGGTGCGTGGACGCTGCCTGTGTCGTGGCGCTCCTCGCCCTGGCCGCCCTCTGGCGCCGGCACCATCCCGGCTTCAACCGGTACAGCGCGCCGTACCCCTTCGCCGGCGCTCTCCTCGACGCGGGCATGCTGGCCATGGTGTCGGTCATCGTGGTCCGCACCGCCCTCGACCGGTCACCGCCGCTGCTGACCATTCCGCTTCGGCGGCTGCGCTCCGCGCGTGTGCTGCGCCGCATCGGTGTCGGCCTGCTGCCGGTGACGGTCGCGGGACTCATCGCCGTGCCCCTGCTCGGCAGCGCACTGCAACCGGTGCTCGACCACTTCGGATACGAGGCGAACCTCGACGCCTTCCTCGACGTCGGCCTGGACCTGGACCGCGCGGAAGCCACCCGGCTGTGCCTGATCGTGCTTCCCCTCCTGTGGCTCACGGCGCTTCCCGGCGCGATCCGCAGAGCCGCGTCCCATCAGGCCGGCGATCATGCGCTGTCCCCGCACAGCGCGATCCGCACCGACCTGGCCGCGGGTCTGACGGCCGGTGTTCTCGTCGCGCTCCTCCTGCTCTTTCCCTACGGTTCCTACCTGCGCATCCCTGTGGCGGCACCGCTCTGCGTCTGGCTGCCCGTCGGCCACGCGATGGGCCCGGTCTACGTGAGCGTCCTCGGCCTGCTCTACGGGCTCGCCTTCTGCGGCGCATCCGGACGGCGTTATCTCGCGTTCCTGCTGTGCATGTCCGGTCGGCTCCCGTGGCGCCTGGGCCGTTTCCTCGACTGGGCCCATCAGGCCGGGCTGCTAAGGGTGACGGGCGGGTCGTACCAGTTCCGCCACCGGGAACTGCAGCAGTGGCTCAGCAACCACCCTCCCCCGGACCCTCTTCAGCCCTGATCAGAACCGAACGGAAAAGGACCATCCTGATGCGCTGCGTCAAAACCCTCGCCCTCGCCCTGCTGCTCCTCCCGACTGCCGCGCCCGCCTCCGCCGACACCCGTGAGCCCGACCCCGAGGTCCTGATGAGGAAGACCTGCACCGAAAAGCACGGCGGGACGCCGCCGATGTGCATCGTCATCCAGGGCTTGGCCCCCTCCGGTGTCTCCGACGTCCTGGCCTGGATCGAGCAGGGCTCCCCGAAGGTGTGGGTTTCCGTCACGGCCAAGAGCCCGGGTTCCAAGGCCCGCAAGACGCTCTGCGAGGGCACCTCGCACGAGGTCCCCATCTACTCGGACCCCGAACTGCCGCTGCCCCGGGACAAGGCGACGCAGATGCTGGAGTGTTCGAGGCGGAGCCTCAAGTCCTTGGCGGCCGGGGCCGATGTCCGTGCCGTCTTCAAGACCCGCAAGGGCGGCAGCAGGATCGGCGTGGTCAACAGGGTGGTCGAAGGCAGCTTCTGACCGGTTCGGTGCAAGTTCGCCGCCCTGTCCTGCGCAGGCCCAGGTCCGCGACCGCTCGGCCTATGTACACTAGGTCATTACCTAGGACTCCTAGGTTTCAAGGTGTGCGGAGGTGGATCACCCATGGTCCGAGCAGGGCTCACGGCCGACCGGCTCGTGGAGGCGGCCGCCGAACTCGCGGACGAGGTCGGCTTCGAGAGCGTCACCCTGTCCGCGCTGGCGCGGCACTTCGGTGTGAAGGACGCGAGTCTGTACTCGCACGTCAGGAACCTCCAGGACCTGCGGACACGCGTTGCGCTGCTCGCGGGCGGGGAGATGATCGACCGGATCGCGGCGGCGGTGGCGGGGCGGGCGGGCCAGGACGCGCTGGCCGCGTTCGCCGGCGCCTACCGGGCGTACGCGCTGGAGCGGCCGGGGCGGTACGCCGCCACCCAGATCCGGATGGACCAGGCCCTCCTCACCGAGTCCCCCAACTTCCGGCGCACCGCCGAAATCACGTACGGCATGCTCCGCGCCTACGGCCTCGAAGAACCCGATCTCACCGACGCCGTACGCCTGTTGCGCAGCACCTTCCACGGCTACTGCGCCCTGGAGGCCACCGGCGGCTTCGGCGCCGCCCGTGACGTGCAGGCGTCCTGGGACCGGGCCATCGCCGCGCTGCACGTGGCACTGGAGCAGTGGCCTCGACAGGAGAAGAACAATGACTGATCCGACCGACCTGTACTACGACGTGCGCGGCGTCGGGCCCGTGCTGCTGGTCATTCCCGGCGGGGCCGGGCATCCCATGGGCTTCGACGCGTTGACGGACCGGCTCGCCGAGCGGTTCACCGTCGTGACGTACGACCCGCTGGGCCTCGCGCACGGCCGGCTCGGCCTGCCCGTCGGCGAGCAGAGCGTGACGGCGTGGAGCGAGGGCGCCCATCGGGTGCTCGGCGAAGTCCTGCCGGACGGCGAGTCCGCCTACGTCTTCGGGGCCAGCTCCGGCGCAATCGTCGCACTCGACCTGCTCACCCGCCGTCCGGAGCGCCTGCGGCGCGTGGTGGCGCACGAGCCGCCGGTCGTGGAGGTGCTGCCGGACGCGGACGTGCAGCGGGCCATGTTCGCGGAGGTGTACGACGTCTACCGCGCGGCGGGTCTGGGAGCGGCGGCCGCCCGGCTCGGCGCCGGGCTGGAGGAGCGAGCGTGGACCGCGGACCGGTCGCTCGACTCCCAACCCCCTTCTGCTGACGATGAGTTGAACAAGCCCATGGCGCTCTTCCTCACCCGCGTCCTGGGTCGCTTCACCGCCTACATGCCGGATACGACCGCTCTCAAGCAGCTGCCCGGACGTCTCGTCCTCGGCGCGGGAGTCGACTCGCGCGGGCAACTACTGCACCGTACGGCCACGTTGGCGTCCGAGCTGAGCGGCGGCGAATTCGTCGAGTTCCCCGGCGGTCACATCGGCGTCGCCGAACACCCGGCCGACTTCGCGGAGTTGCTCATCCGGACGCTGCTGTCGGTCACGGTGCACTGAGCGCCTGCACCTCCGCGTAGGTCGGGGCGGGGCCGCGGGGCGGGCGTCCGGCCCGGATGTCCGCCACGCCTTCCAGGGCGGCGCCCAGTGCACGCCGGTAGAGGTAGGAGCCGAGGCTGACCCTGCGCACGCCGAGGTCGGCGAGACGCGGGAAGGCCGGGCCGGACGGGGAGTAGAGGATGTTGAGCGGGACGTCGAGGGACTTCACCAGAGCGGCGATCCGCTTGTCGTCCGTCAGACCCGGCACGAACACGCAGTCCGCGCCCGCCTGTTGGTAGGCGTCGAGCCGCTTCATCGTCTCCGCGCCGTCGCCCAGCCAGTACGTGTCGGTGCGGGCGTTCACGAAGAGGCCGGGCACGGCTGCCTTCACCGCGGCGATCTTCGCGGCGTGCAGGCCGGCCGAGCCGAGGCCGTCCTCCAGGTTGATGCCGACGGCGCCGGCGGCGGCCAACTCTCGTGCCGACCTGGCGACTTCGTCGGGATCGTCACTGAAACCGCCCTCGGCGTCGACGGACAGGAGGAACGGCCCCTGGCCGAGTCGCAGGGTCAGCCCCAGGGTCAGGTCCCGGGTCGCCGCCGAGCCGTCCGGCAGTCCGGCCGCGGCGGCGACACCGAGGCTCGTGGTGCCGATCGCCTCGAAGCCCTCGGCGGCAAGAGCGGCCGCCGAGGCGTGGTCCCAGGCGTTGGGCAGGAGCAGAGGTGTGTCGGCGTGGTGGAGTGCGGCGAACGCGGTCACGGTCATACCGGAACGGTAGGGGCGGATCGGTTCGGTGCGGGCCGAACTGTGGCGGGATTTCGCCCCCTCCGCCCCTACCCGTCCCGTTGACCTGGAGGCTGGACCCCCTCTCCCCCTGCATCGCGCTTCGCGCTCGTCCTCAAACGCCGGACGGGCTGAAACCACGCCCCCCTCGGGTGGGTGGGGGACCGGGACGGCCGAACCGTCCTCAAACGCCGGACGAGCTGAAATCCTCCGGCAACCTTTCCGCGTGCCGCGGCGACCCACCCACATGACAACCGCAAGACGCACCACCTCCCACCGCCGTCGCCGCAGCGGCGCCCGTAAGCCGGTCGTGGGCGCTCTCGCCGCCGCCGGCCTGCTGGCCGGGGCCTGGTACGCGACGGCGACGACGACGAACGGCTCGGGCGGCGGGCAGAGCACCTCGGCCTCGGCCGAGAAGTCGGCCACCGCCTCCGAAGCCGCGTCCGGCCCCGGGTCACCGTCGAGCACCACGCCCACCGCGAGCGCCTCGACGTCGTCCACCGCCAAGGCCAAGGCCGCCGCCTCATCGGCCACGAAGACCGCCAAGACCGCCGCGACCGCGACGGGCACCCTCGCCGTCACGAACACCACGGTCACGCTGGCCGCCAAGTTCCCCTACCTGTCCGCGGGTTACAACAGCACCCGCGAGTGGACGCGCACCACGACCGCGGTGGCCCCGGACGGCACGCTGCGCGTCGCCTGGCCCGCGGCCGACGGAGTCCACGTCACACCGCTGACCGCGGCGGGCAAGCGGTCCGCGAAGGACACGGTCGTGAAGGGTGCGAAGGAGGTCGGCGGACTCGTCGCGCACAACGACGGCTTCGCGCTGCTGACCCGGGTCGCCGACACGAACAAGTGGAAGGAGACGGCCGCGGCGCTGATCCGCTACAAGAACGGCGCGCAGGCCTTCCGTACGAAGCTGACGGGGACTTCGTCGCACGACACGGCGCCGCTCCTCGACGGCCAACTGGCCTGGAACGGCACGAAGTACGGCGCGTACTTCGTCGTCCACGGCGCGGGCGGCTGGACCGACGGCCACTTCGGCGACAAGTTGATGTACCTCGGCTCGACCGGCGCGAAGCTGAGCGGCGGCTGGAGCTGGGGGTGCAGCCACAACGAGGGCATCGCGCTGCACGCCGAGTCCACCGGCGCGTTCACCTCGCTCTGCTTCGACGACTGGCGCTCGGGCCTGTTCGTGTCGACCGGCATCGGCGCACCCGACACCGCGCCCGTCGTCCAGCGCGAACAGTGCTGGGCCGGCTACTGCGGCGGCACGTTCGCCGGCCGCACCGGCGACCTGGTGAAGTCGTCGACCGGCCGCTACGCCACCGCCTTCGCCTCCCGCGGGGCCGCCTCCGCCGCCAAGAACCCGGACGACTCGAGCGGCCGCGGCTGGACCGTGAAGCCGAAGACCAAGACCCACCAGGTCGCGGTCGCCTTCCTCAAGAACCGCAACACGCCCTCGGGAAAGCCGATTTACCTCACCAGCGCCGCGGGCACCGAGAACGTGAACGTCCACGTGGCGCCGTACGGCAAGGACCGGCTCCTCGTCTCCTGGGAGTCACTGAAGAACGCCACGTGCGCGGACGGCACCTGCAAGGGCACCTTCAGCGGCACCCACTTCCGCCTCGTCGACTGGAACGGCACGGTCAAGTCGGCGGACAAGGTGGTCTCGGCCCGCATCACGGGCGACATCGCGGTCGAGAAGGACGGCACGCTCGCCTGGGCGTACCCGCCCGTCACACCGTCGTACGCCACCGCACTCACGGGCTCCTCGCCCACGACCTCCACGCTGAGGATCGCCCGTCTCAAGCCCTGACCCGGCCGCGCTGCGACGCGGTGTCACCTCAGTCCGTCCGCGATCGCCCGGCCGGTCTCCCGTGCGGTGAGATACGGCCGGACGTCGTGCGCCTTGGCTCCGTTGTGCACGAGCGCGTCCTGCACGCGGCTGCCGAACAACGGCGCCAACTCCTTTGCCAGCGCCACGGCATCGCCCCGGTCCGCGATGTTGGACCAGCGTTTCACGGGCGCCGGCCAGCGGCCGTGTCCGGCGCCCGGCGCGGGGACGAGCCGGTCGAAGACCAGGCTGCGCACGCCGAGGGGGGAACCGAGGGTGACGAGCGAGAGGTCCCGCAACTCCGGGTGGGCGCAGAGCACTTCGTAGGCGACGACCGTGCCCAGGGAGTGGGCGACGACCACCTCGGTGTCGGCGGTCAGCGCCTGGGCGAGCCGGTCGCGGACCGCGGCGCGCAGCTCCGGCTCGGTGAAGTAGCGGCGTACCTGGCGGGCGCTGTGGATCACCAGCCGTTCGCTCAGTCCTGCGAAGAAGGAGCAGTGGCTCAGCGCGTCGAGGGCTCGCTGCACGAGGTCGGGCGTACGCAGCCGGACAGCGCGGTCCGGTCCGGTGACCTGGCTCTCCGCGCGGGCCGCCGCCTCCCACCAGGCCAGCAGGAGTTCGCGTTCCAGGCCGTCCTCGACGTCGCTCGCGTCGAGTTCGGGGATGCCGAGTCCGCGATGGCCGGCGGGGCGGAAGAGGTCACCGTAGAACGCCATGGAGACGTCGCTCCGCCGCAGCCTCGGACCTGCGGCGAGGGTGACGCCGTCGGTCAGCGCGGGGAACCAGTCGGCGAGCAGGCTGTCCGCGCCCTTGTACTGCTGGGCTATGCCGTGGGCGAGGACGAGGCGGGTCATGGGGCGTCGCCCTGGGGCGCCGGCGCGTGGGCGATGTTGATGCCGAGGACCACGACGCCCATGTCCGTGGCCAGACAGACGTGGCCCGCGTTGTCCACCGCGATGTCGTTGATGCCGCCGCCGACGTCGAGTTCCGCGGTCCAGGAGGCCGACCGGGTGTCCCAGATCCGGGTCAGTCCGTAGCCGTCGCCCGCGATGAGCATGGGGACGCCGTGGATGTCGGCCGACTTGACGGCGCTGACGAGGAAGGGGAACGGCTCCAACTCGGGGCCTGTGTCACGCCGTTCGGCCAGGTCCCAGAAGCGCAGCCGCCCGTCGCCCGCGCCGGACACGAGGACGTCCTTGCCGAGACGGGCGAACGCCACACTGAACGCCCCTCTGCCGTGGCCGTCGATCGGCTCGGCGAACGGTTCGCCCGTGCGCAGGTCCCACAGCCGGACCGTCCCGTCGAGCGAGGCGCTGGCCAGCAGGTGCGCGTCCCCGAGGATGCCCACGCGCAGGCACATCACCTGTGCCGTGTGGCCGGACATCGGCGGGCACATCTGGGCCTGAGTGCCCAGTTCCCAGGCGTGCAGGGTGAAGTCCTCCGCCACCGACACCGCGAACGCCCTGTCCTCCAGGGTGTGCAGGCGGGTCTTCCACGAGGTGCCGAACCGCTTGCCGAGCCGTCGTCGTGGCTCCAGGACCCAGACGTCCGCCTCCGACCAGCTGCTCGTCACCACCACGGTGTCCTCGCCGAGACGGGCGCTCGTCGTGTCGAAGAGTTCGTAGTTGGCCGATGCGATGTGCGCGGCGATCTGCTCCCCGTCGTCGAGGTCATGGATCCTCACCCCGCCGTATTTGCTGCCGGTGATCACCATCGCGCGGTCGGAGCCCCGGACGATGTCCGCGGACACCAGTGCGTTGTCGACACCGCACAGCGGTTCCCCGACAGGTCTCATGGTGGTCATGTCCCACATCCGCACCTCGCGGGTGAACGCCGTCACGGC
Source organism: Streptomyces sp. SAS_270 (assembly GCF_052543295.1). Taxonomy (NCBI): domain Bacteria; kingdom Bacillati; phylum Actinomycetota; class Actinomycetes; order Kitasatosporales; family Streptomycetaceae; genus Streptomyces; species Streptomyces sp. SAS_270. The sequence goes on along the minus strand of NZ_JBMNDS010000019.1, from coordinate 116,691 downwards.
CACGGGAACTCCGTCGGCCAGGCCCAGCGCGGGCGCCGGACAGGGCGTCATCGATTCGCCGAGCCGCGTCAGCCCCTCCAGCGGCGCTCCCAGGGCCGTGGCGCTCTCCAGATCCCAGACCCGTACGGTGTTGTCGTAGGCCACGGATGCCACCAGCACGGTGTCACCGGTACGCGCGAGGGTGCCGGCCAGCACGCTCTGGGTGTGTCCGACCAGGGGGCCGCCGACGTGGGCGCGCGTCACGATGTCGTGGACGTAGACGCCGTTGCCCTCCCGGGTGGACAGCACGACGGGGCGGTCGCCGTCGAAGGCCACGCCCAGCGCCCGTTCGTACAGGGTGAGGTCCTCGAGGTCGAAGTGCGCCATCTGCACGGCGGTCCCGGCGCCGTCGACGCGCCAGAGGTAGGCGTGGTCGAGGGAGGTCGCGAGGGCGATCTCCAGCGCGGGGCCGGACCGTCGGGCGGCCAGGTACTGGATGCCGCCCTGATGGCCCGACAACGCTTGGGTGACGGCCTGGCCGGTGACGGTGTTCGAGATCCGCACCGTCCCGTCCTCGCTGCCGCTGACCACCACCGCTTCCCCGTGCAGCGCGCCGAGCGCGACACAGCGCACCACGTTGGTGTGCCCGGTCGACGGCGGTCCCAGGGGTCTGCCGGTGAACGGCTCCCAGCACCGGACGGTGGTGTCGGCCCCGCCGGTCACCGCGACCGGCCGGCCCCTGACACTGCCGAGCGCCACCGCGAGTACCTTCCCCTGGTGCCCGTCCAGGGGCGGGCCGGCCTGCACCCGGGTGCGGAGGTTCCACAGCCGGGCGGTGCCGTCCGCCCCGCCCGTGATCGCCATGGGCACGTCGCACACCTCCCGGACCGCCACGCAGTGCACCTGCCCGCTGTGGCCCTCCGTCGGCCGGTCCGCCGACAGATCCCAGATACGGGCCGTACGGTCCCGGCTGACCGTGACCGCCAGCGAGCTGTGCCCGCGGCTGGTGAGGGCAGCCGCCATGATGTCGTGGACGTGGCCCCGCAGCGAGGGGCCGAGCTGACGCAGGGTCCGCAGATCCCACAGTCGTGTCTCCAGACGTCCGCTCGTCAGGGCCACGCTGCGGCCGCCGAACCGTCCGATCACCACGGAGTGGACACCGCTGCGCTCGAAGTAGCGGTGCGCGATGACGGGTTCGCCGATCTGGCGGCTGGTGGCCAGGTCCCACAGGCTCAGCATCCCGGACCCGTCTCCGACCAGGGCGACGGTCCGGCCGTCCTGCTTTCCCACGCTCAGGGCGGTCACCTCCTCCACCGGGCCGACCAGCGGGCTGCCGTAGGGCCGAGGTGTGCCCCCGTCCGGGACCTCGCTGAGGTCCCAGATCCGCACGGCCTTGTCGTCCCCGCCCGTGACCGCCACCGGGCATCCGTCGATCTCCCCCAGGGCCGCGTCCCGGACGGTGCGGCGGTGCGCGGACATGTCACCGCCCAGCTGGGTCCGGTCCCGCAGGTCCCAGAGGCGTGCCGTGCCGTCGCTGCTCGCCGTCAGCGCGACCGGTCGTCCGCCGAGGTCGCCGGTCGTGATCGCCTTGACGCTGTTGGTGTGGCCGGTCAGGGCGCGGCCGTACTCCTGGCCCGCCGAGAGGTCCCAGATCCGTACCGTGCCGTCGACCCCGCCCACCAGCGCCACGGTGTAGTCGCCGAGATCGCCGATGGCCACGGCGCTGACCGCGACGCCCATCCGCAGCGAGTCCCCCAGTTGCCGCTGGGCGGTGAGGTCCCAGACACGCACGGTGGCGTCGTTGCTTCCCGTCACCGCGATGGGCCGCTCGTCGAGGCTGCCCACCGCGACGCAGTACACCCCCCTGGTGTGGCCGGTGAGCAGCCGGTGCGCGCCGCTCGCCGACCACCAGGCCCAGCGGGCGCTCCAGGGAAGGGTCACACCGAGGTCCTCGATGCGGTCGGCGAGGCTGTCGGCCTCGCAGCGGCGCGCCGAAAGCTGCAAATCCGCGGCCCGCGCGCCCAGTTGGCGGTTCGGGGTGAGCCGGTGGGCCACCTGCTCGTACGCGGTGCGGATGCGCCGGGGGGCCTCGCCGTTGATGGTGGCCAACGCCCGGAGCAGGCCGAGGGGTTCGCAGGCGAGCAGGAAGCCGGGGTCCTCTATGAGGCCCGCGAAGACGCCCGCCGCCGCGGCGTGCGTGGCCAGGTGCTGGCGTACGTAGGGGGGTGCGGCGAACCAGTCGAGGCCGTCGTGCGGCACGACCGGTACGAGGGCCACCAGTGCTTCGACCACGGACCGATGGATGTCGGTGGTGGCCCGGCCCGCGGTCTCCCGCAGGTGCTCGGCCAGGGCTTTGTGGTAGAGCCGGTAGACCGACCGGTGGTCGTCGTCGGTGACCTCGGCGACGTACGCCTCGGCGACGTCGAGTACCCAGGAGACGTCCTCCTCGGTGCAGGGGACGCCGGAGAGCACGGTGCTGAGCGTCGTCCACACCCGGCCGCGGGGCAGCCCCGTCCCCTCGGAGAAGGCCAGGGCGAGCAGCATCCGGCGCACGCGCGCCTCGTCCGGTCCGAAACGCGCCAGGTAGTCGTCGAACGCCTCGCCGATCTCGCTGGGCAGTTCGTCGGCCCACCCCGCGCGGCGTACGTCGACGGCGGCACCGTCGGAGCGCAGCGTACGGGCGGTGGTGCGCGCGTAGAGGTAGACGCCCGCCGCGCGCCTGGCGACCCCGGCGGCGACGGTCCCGGCGAGGTCGGGGAGGTCGCGGTAGGGGGTGCTGACCTCGGGCTCCTCCTCGGCGAGCAGCATCTTGCCGACGTACTCGGTGAGATCGCCCTGCTCGGCCCGGTAGCCGGGGCGGTCCAGGTCCAGGCAGGTGAAGGTGGGGCCGAGCGGGGTCACGAGTTCGTGGCGGGTGCCCACGAGCAGCCGTACGCCCTGGATCTCGGACATGGGCCGCAGCAGTTCCCGGGTGATGCGGCGGGGCTCCCCGTGTCCGCCCGCGTCGGCCGCGGTGTCGGATCCGGCCTCGTCGACCGCGTCGACCACGACGACGATCGGTGGCTCCTGCCGGCCGCGCCGCGTCAGCTCCTGGAGCAGTGCCGGCGTGCCGTTCACCTCCGCGCCCAGGGTGTGGGCGATGCGCTCGACGATCTCCTCAAGTCGTTTGTGCCGTGCGTGCACGGCCACCGTCACGCATCCTTTGGGCACCACCGTCGCGGGATCCAGCGCGCGGACGTCGAACCGGGTGCGGTAGCGCTGGTCCGACAGGGCCACGACTCTTCCCAGGACCGCCGATTTGCCGCATCCGGGCCGTCCGGTGACCACGCGTCCCCTGCCGTCGCCGTGAGCGGCCGTCAGCCAGGCCACGAGTTCGCGGAGCACCCGGACACGCCCGCTGAAGTACAGGCCGTGCTCGGACTCGAACTCGACTCCGCGCGAGCGGGGGCCGAAGTGGTCGGCGAGATCCTGCTCGGCGGCGCGCCGTTGCACCTCCAGGTCGGTCCCGATGGGCGGTAAGGACTCACGGAAACCGGAGTTCGGGAAGAACGGTGCCAGGCCGGTCACCAACCCGCTGGCGAGTTCGGCGCGTTGGCCGCGGCCCGCGTCCTCGAAGCGCTCGTTGACGGCCCGCACCAGCTCGGTCAGGTCGAGGTACTGCTGGCGTTGCCCGGTGCGAGTGGTGGTGACGCCGACGGCCGTGCGCAGCGCGCTCACGAAGAGGCCGTCCTCCGCGACGTCCTTGCGCCGGGCGGAGGCGAGGAACCACAGTCCGGTGGAGGTGCCCGCGCCGCCGTGCCGGTAGGCGATCGACTGGAGGGCGATGCCCGCCGCGTCGGCGCTGCCCGCGCCGGCCGCGCAGGTGTCGAGGACGAGGAGCAGGTGGCGCAGCTCTCCTCGGCACAGAATGCGGACCAGGTCCTCGGTGGCGAGGGCGGTGGTGGCGACGTCGGCGTCCTGCGAGTCCCAGCACAGCAGGTAGTGGCGGTCGCGGTCCTGGACGAGTCCGTGGCCGGCGAAGTACACGACCACCACGTCGTCGCGGGCGAGTTCGGCGTCCGTCGACCAGTGGCGGAGCTTCTGGCGGACCTGTTCGGCCCCGTCGTACTCGCCGAGTCCCGGAAGCACTTCCTGGTATCCGCACCCGGCCATGAGCTCGCGCATCGCGCGGACGTCCGTGGGCACGTGGAGCAGTTGCTCGTCGGCCGGGAGGTGGGCGTACCGCCCCATCCCCAGCGTGATGAAGAATCGCCGCCCCACCTGTCGCACCATCGCGCCCCCCGCTGCCCCTGTGAGAAACAGTAGCGGCACGGTCGCTCTCTGTGTCGAGAAGCGTCAGGCGCGAAACACCTCGATTCCTCCCGCCGCCTACCGCTCGTTCACTTCGCCGACGAAGGCCGCGCCGTCTTCGAGCCGTGCCCGCACGCTGTCGTCCCCGGACCAGGACACGACGATCCCGTCCGGCCCGTCCGTGCGCACGGACACCAGGTCCGCGAGGGGCCGGGGGTCCGGCTCCGCGGTGAGCCGGGCGAGCGCGACGAACAGGGTGGGGCCGTCCCCCGTGGTGCCTGTCAGGCCGGCGGGGCCCTCCAACAGGCCGACGGCGGGCAGGAGTTCGGCTTGGGCGTCCTCGTGCGGCGCCCAGCCGGTGATCCGTACCGGCGTCCCGGGCGCCGCGCCTGTCACCAGGTGCGCCCGCACCTCCGCCGCTCCGCGGGCGAGGACGAGGCTGGTCACCCGGGCGTCACCGCCCGTCGTATGGCGGGACGCCACCCAGTCGTCGCCCGCGCCGAGCGGTTCGATGTCCGTGCGGCTCGGATCCTCGTCCACGATCACACTGTTGTCGTACGACGTGGAGGGCGCGGTCACGGTCGAGTACGCGAGCCGTGTGTAGTACGGGTCGTAGCGGACGTCCTCGCTGCCGTGGTTGTGCAGGCGGACCAGGCCGTCCGAAGCGGTGGACTGGAGAAGCCAGTTGGGCGGGCGGACGGGGGTGACCGCGTCGGCGCGGTCCGTCGGGCCGGGCTGTTCGGGGGCCGTCCAGGCCTCGTGGTCGGGGGGCAGCAGCAGCCCGACGAAGGCCTTGCTCGCCCAGTACGGGGACGCGGGGCCCGAATAGCCCTGCAGGACGGCTTCCTCGGGGCCGTGCCAGCCGAGGGTGAGCAGGCCCCGGTCGTCGACGGCGTCCCGGTCGAGGAAGTGACGCAGGGCGCCGGAGGCCAGCCTGCGGGTCTCGCCGGGCGACAGGGGCGTGCGGCCGGTGAGGGCGCCCAGCCACAGCGGGGCGGTGGTCGCGAAGCGGTAGGTGAGGGAGCGGCCCTGGCGCATCGGGGCTCCGTCGGCGCCGAACAGGCGGGCGTAGTCGGCGAGATGGGTCTCCAGGCGGCCGCCGTAGAGGTCCAGCAGGCGGGGGTCGTCCTCCAGCCACGCGTGCAGCACCGGGTAGAGGTGCATGGCCCAGCCGTTGTAGTAGTCGAAGGCCCGGCCGCGGCCGTCGGTGTACCAGCCGTCGCCGACGTACCACTGCTCGATGCGGTCCAGGCCCCGGTCGATCGCCGCGCCGGCGGCCTCCGGCTCGTAGCCGATCTCCCGCAGGAAGCCGCCCACCGTAACGGGGAACAACTCCCAGTTGCAGGCCCAGGGTTCGGCCGTCAGGGCGTCCGCGAGCCACTGCGCGGCCCGCTCGCGGACGGGGGCGTCCAGGCGGTCCCAGAGCAGCGGGCGGGTCAGCCGCAGTGCGAGGGCGATGGACGCCGCCTCGACGAGCGGCTGGCTGCGGTCGGCGATGCGCGGCCAGACGCCCGCGGTTCCGGCGGCGAGGCCGTCCGCGTAGCGCTCCAGGGCCTTCTCGTCGCGCCGGAAGGCGGCCAGGAGCAGGGTGCGGGCGTACCCTTCGAGGCCGTCGGAGAGCTTCCCGGACCAGCTCGTGCGGTCGCCGGGGAGGTGGTAGAGCGCGCCGTCCGCCGTGGCGTACGGCGCGACCGCGGCCAGCAGGGAGTCCGCGGCCGACTCCCAGTGGGCGCGCGTGTAGCCGGTGTACGGGCTGAGTGTGCGGTCGTCCGACGGCAGGGGGAAGGGGAAGGGCACGGGAGCTTTCCAGTCTCGATCAGAGGGCGGCCGCCCCGGGACGGGCGTCGGGCCCGTCGACGGTCGGGCCTGGCGTCGGGCCCGTGCCCGGTGGACAGGCACAGGCCTGGGGCGCCCCGGTTCCGGTCGGGACGCCCCAGGGTCTCATCCCACCCTCACCAAGCCCTCCGGCACCAGATGCCGGGCGACCAATTCGTCGCGCACCAGCTCCGCGTACACCGTGGCACCGTGCACCGAGGTGTGGGTGTTGTCCCTTTTTTCGTTGTACAGGTAGATCGCTTTGGAGCCTTCGACGCCCAGAGACTCGACGAGGGCCTTGGTCCTGGCGGTCAGGTCGATCAGCGGGACGTTCTCGGCCGCCGCGACCGAGCGGATGACCGCCGGGTGATCCACGCCGAGGCCGTTCACCAGCAGCGCGGTGTTGTTGTTCAAGGTACCGTCCGCGTTGAACCAGCGTCGGACGATCGGTGTGACCAGAACGGGTTCCCCGCCCTCGGCTCGTACACCTGCCACGAGGGTTTCCAGGTTCGCACGGTAGGTCGGCTCGTCGGTGGTCTTGTCGTTGTGGGCGAGCTGGATGAGGACGAGGTCGCCCTTGCGGATCAGCGGCTTGACGGTCGCGAAGAGCGCCGGGTTGTCGAGGTAGGTGACCGTACTCTCCCCGGAGTCCGCGTAGTTGGCCACGGACAGGCCCTTGCGGAGGTACTGGGGCAGCTCCTGGCCCCAGCCGGTGTAGGGCTCGCCGGGCTGGTCGCAGACCGTGGAGTCGCCGACCAGGAAGATCTGCCGGGTGTGCGGGCGGGCGGGGGTCACGCGGATGCCGGCCAGCGCGGGCGCCGAGCCGCCGATCACCAGGTCCAGGCCCGGTGTGCCGTCGGCTCCGGTCGGTTCGCCCTCGGGGGTGCGGACGTTCACGGTGAAGCTGCGGGCCGCGTACTCGCCGGCCGCCGTGGCTGTCTCGGGGAGGAGGGCGCGGCGCGTCTCGCCGCTGATGCCGGTGGCGGCGGCACTGTCGCCGCCGAGGAGCACCTTCACGTCGTACGTGCCGGGGGCGACGTCGAAGTGGCAGGTGACCGGCGCGGTCGTCGTGCAGTTCTCCGGACCGAGAACGGGCCCGCGGCCCCCATGGGCCTGCGCCGGGGTGACCGCGAGTGCGGTCGCGGCGGTCAGCGCCGCCAGCACGGCGACGGGGACTCGGTTGAAACGTCTCACTGCGGCTCCTCCGACAGGACGACAGGACCTGGCGGCTGGACGGTACCGCTCCGGACAAGCGCTTTCTAGTACTCGGCTCAATTTCACACGATCGCCAACTCCAAGCATGCGAAAGCCCTTTCGCGAAATCGATTCAACTGTCACTCTGCGAGACACCCGCACACCCCCCACACCCTCCCGAAGGAGGCACCCCCATGTCCGGATCCGCCCGCAGAACGGTCCGCCGCCGCACCTTCGTCCTCGGCGCAACGGCCGCCGCAGGATCGGCCGCCCTCGCCGGCCCGCTCGCCCCCACGGCGACCGCGGCGACCTTCGGCTACGCGGACGACGGTGCGAACTACGTGATCGACACCGGCGCCAACCTCGTGTTCAAGGTCAGCAAGACCAACGGCGACCTGACCTCGCTCGTCTACCGGGGCACGGAGTACCAGGGCTACGGCGGCAAGAACTCGCACATCGAGTCGGGCCTCGGCACCTCCACCGTGACCGTCAAGCAGTCCGGTTCGACGATTCTGGTCTCCGTCGCGTACGGCACGCTGAAGCACTACTACGCGGCCCGCAGCGGCGAGAACAACGTCTATCTGTGGACCAACAAGGCCGACACCTCGGTCAGTGCGACCCGTTACATCGTGCGGGTCAAGGCGGGCCTCTTCCTCAACGACGAGCCCGATTCGTACACCTACGCACCCACCACCATCGAGGCCGCGGACGTCTTCGCGAAGTCCGACGGCCAGACCCGCTCCAAGCACTACTCCAAGCTCCGCGTCGCCGACTACGACTACATCGGCTGGAAGACGGGCAGCGTCGGCCTGTGGATGGTGCGCAGCAACCACGAGAAGGCGTCCGGCGGCCCGTTCTACCGCTCGCTGCTGCGTCACCAGAGCGCGGACGGCGGCGGCCTGTACGAGATCCTTTACTACGGCGAGAACCAGACCGAGTCGCAGCGGTTCGGGCTCCAGGGGCCCTACGTCATCGCCTTCACGGACGGCGGCGCGCCCTCCTCGTCGCTGTTCCACGGCAGCCTGACCACCTCCTGGGCGGACTCGCTCGGCATCTCCGGGTACGTCGCCTCGGGCGGCCGGGGCAAGGTCGCGGGCGTCGGGATCTCGGGGCGCGACACGGCGTACGCGTACACGGTCGGGATCGCCAACTCGGCTGCCCAGTACTGGGCTTCGGCGCGCTCGTCGGACGGCTGGTTCTCGATCGCGGGCGTGCTGCCGGGGACGTACACTCTCACCGTCTTCAAGGGTGAACTCGCCGTCCACACCATGTCGGTGACGGTCACCGCGGGTGGGACGACCACGCTGAACACGATCGCGATCCCGTCCTCGAACGATCCGAGCAACGCGAGCGCGATCTGGCGGATCGGCAACTGGGACGGTACGCCGAGCGGGTTCAAGAACGCGGACCTGATGACCTACGCGCATCCGTCCGACCCGCGGGCCGCCGCCTGGACGGGCAACGTGGTGATCGGCAGCGGCAGCGAGACGTCCGCGTTCCCGGCGTACATCTGGAAGGACGTCAACAGCGGTCTGCTGGTCTACTTCAAGCTGACGGCGGCCCAGGCGGCGGCCGCGCACACGCTGCGGATCGGGGTGACGACGGCATACGCGAACGGGCGGCCGCAGGTCGTCGTCAACGACGCCTGGACGTCGCCGATCCCCTCGCCGCCCACCCAGCCGAGCACACGGTCGCTGACCGTCGGCTCCTACCGGGGCAACAACTACACGTTCACGTACAGCGTTCCGGCCAGTGCCTGGCTCACGGACACCAGCCAGTACAACGTGCTGAAGATCAACGTGGTGAGCGGTTCGGGGACGACGTCCTATCTCAGCGCCGGGACAGCCATCGACGCGCTGGACCTGCTGACCTGACGGCGGCAACCTCCGGGCGCCGGGCGGCGACTCCTGTGCATGACTGAGCCGAACCCGCACTCCGCAGAGCAGCACCGGCATCGTCTCTCCCGCACCCGGCGCCGTACCCTCGCGTTCGCCACCGGCACCGCGGCGGCCCTCGGGCTCGTCGCGGTGTCGCTGGTGCCCAAGGCGCAGGCGGCGACCGTGATCACGGTCGCCAAGGACGGTTCCGGGAGATACACGACCGTGCAGGCCGCGATCGACGCGGCGTCCGCGGGCGACACGATCTCCATCGGGAAGGGCACCTACACGGAGATCGTCAAGGTGCCGACGAGCAGGTCGGGGCTGACGATCAAGGGCGCCACCGGCAACGCCGAGGACGTCGTCATCACCTATGACAGGGCCGCCGGGTACACGGATGGGAGCGGCAACAAGTACGGCACGCTGGGCAGTTCGGTGGCGACCTTCTCGGCGAACAACCTCACCGTCACCGGGATCACGGTCCAGAACACCTTCTCCAAGGCCGCACATCCGGAGATCACCGACACCCAGGCGGTCGCCGTCACCACACAGGGCGACCGGCAGAAGTTCACGAACGACCGTTTCATCAGCCGCCAGGACACGGTGCTCAACTGGGCGCCGTCCGCCACCGGCCAGTACCGGCAGTACTTCTCCTCCTCCTTCGTCTCCGGCGACGTCGACTTCATCTTCGGCAACGCCACCGCCGTCTACGACCGCGTCAACATCCAGCTGCGCAATTCGGGCGCGGCGGCGGGCGGGCTGAACGGCTTCCTGGCCGCGCCCAACACCAACTCGGCGAAGACGTACGGGATCCTGATCACCGGTAGCACGATCTCCAGCTCGGCCGCGGCCAACTCGTACTATCTGGGCCGTCCTTGGCATCCCACGTCGGATGCCGTGGGGCAACTGGTGATCAGGAACAGCGCGTTGCCCGCCGCCGTGAAGACCGCGGGACCCTGGACCGACATGAGCGGCTACTCATGGAAGAACGCCCGTTTCTTCGAGTACAGGAACACGGGCGCCGGTGCCGCGGTGAACTCCAACCGCCCGCAGCTCACCGACTCCCAGGCCGCGAGCTACACGGCCCAGAAGTACCTGGCGGGCACGGACGGTTGGAATCCCGTCGGCTGACGTCACGTCATGAGGCGCGCGTCCACTGCTGGTTGGTGCCTCCGTTGCAGGTGTACGTGATCAGGGTGGCGGAGTTGGCGGTGGACGCGCCGTTCACGTCCAGGCACTCGCCGCTCGCGCGGGACTTCAGCAGCACGTAGCTGCCCGACGTGGTGACCGACCACTGCTGGGCGGTCGCGGTGCTGCAGTTCTCCTGGGTGACGTTCGTGGCGTTCTCCGTCAGGCACAGGGAGCTGTGCCGGGTCATCAGCTCGTAGTAGCCGCTGCCGACGGACTTGAACCAGTACTTCTGGTTCGTCCCACCGTTGCAGGTGTACTGGGTGAGCGCCTTGCCCTGCCACAGCGACTGGTCGGGGACGTCGGCGCACTTGCCGGAGTGCCGGGCGGTCAGCGTCTGGTAGGTGGCGGCGACTGCGGTCACCGTCCCGGCGGTCGTGTCGACGGTGACCTCCGGGGACCAGCTCATGCTCAGACTGGTGGAGGTCGGGAAGGTGAGCGGCAGCCACACGTACCGCGAGTCGTTGACGGTCCCGCCGAAGGAGTTGCCCCAACGGTCGCCCATATAGAGGTACGAGGTGCCCGAGGTGCCCTGCACCGGAAGGACGTAGGCGGTCTGCGAGTTGAAGGCCGTCGAGTCGCCGACGTTCGTCATCGCGCTCCACGGCCCGGCGGGACTGGTGGCGGTCGCGTACTGCTGCTGGTTGGCGCTCCAGCCGGTGGCGCCCGAGGTCAGCATGAAGTACACGCCGCCCCGCTTGAAGAGCGCCGGTGCCTCGCGGTGGCCGCCGGGCCACGGGTTGGCGACCAGGCTCGCGATGCCCGTGTAGTCGGCGGTGAGCCTGTAGAGGTGCAGGTCGTAGTTCTCGTTGGCGGCCGATGCCATGTAGCCGGCACCGTCGGAGTCGACGAAGACGGTGATGTCGCGGGACATGGAGTCGCCGAGCGGCCGGAAGCTGCCCCGGTAGGTGTAGTTGCCGTCGACGGTGTCCGAGACGGCGACGGCCGCGCGGGCCTCGCTGTAGTCGGTCCCGTTCTCCTTGTGCATCCACATCACGAACTTGCCGGTGGACGCGTTGTACATGACCTTGGGACGCTCGATGTTGGCCGTCGCCAGTTCGCTCGCGCTGGACTGGCTCAGCACATGGTTGCGGAACTCCCAGTTCTTCAGGTCGGTGGAGCGGTAGGCGTCCACGTACTGGAAGGTGTTGTCGGCGTTGCGGTGCTCGCCGAACCAGTAGTAGTAGCTGCCGACCTTGATGACGCCGCCGCCGTGCGCGTGCACGGCGCTGCCGGAACTGTCCGTGAACTGGGTGCCGTTGGTGATGGTCTGGGCCGCGGCCTGCGCCGGCCCCGCGGTGGCAAGAGCGCCGACGAGCGCCAGACAGAGCGCGACGAGGACCGCGTGGACACGTCTCATCTCACACACTCTCCTTCAGAACGGTGAAGTGCCGGGCGGAGCCCGAGAGTCCGGGCAGGGTGCGGATCGGTGACCAGGTGCGCAGCCCGTCGAGGCTGTCGCTGTAGTAGTACTTCTTCTCCGCGTAGCCGTCGAAGTAGATCCGCCAACCGCCGTTGTCGAGACGCACCAGGGCGGGACCCTCACGCCAGTCGCCCCAGCCCGCCCAGTCGCCCGTGCCGGTGAGGGTGTAGGGCCCGGCGAGGCGGTCGGCGACCGCGTGCTCCAGGTACTTGGTCGTCTCCTGCTTGGTGATGGCGTGGTACTTGCCCCCGTGGCGGACGACGAAGGTGTCGATGTAGTTGGCGTTGTCGAGACCCGAAAGCGGCCTCGGAACCGACCAGTTGAGCAGCGAGGTGCCGCGCGCGGTGAGCAGGTGCGGCCGGAAGACCGAGTTGTTGGCGGTGTCGAGGGCGACGACGATGTTGACGCTGCCGTCCACCGGGTCGACGAACCACTCCGGTGCCCAGGTGCGCGCGAGGCCCGGCGTCGGCAGGGTGTGGTTCGCGACGAACTGCCAGCTCGTGCGGTCCTTGCTGCGCGCGAACCCGATCGTGTTCCCGGTCCAGTTGGTGGTGTAGACGATCCAGTAGTACCCGTCGGAGTGCTTGATGAGCGAGGGGTCGCGGATCAGCCCGGTCGGCGGGGTGTAGGCCGGTCCCTTCAGCAGGGAGTACGTCAGCGCGTCGGTGGACTCGTAGACGTACAGGTTGGACTCGCTGCTGTTGGTGAACGCCGTCATCGTGTAGCGGCTGGTGGCGGCGGGCGCCTTGACGGGGGTGTCGGCGACGGGGACGCCGAAGTCGGGGGTGCCGTCCTCGTGCCAGCCCAGCTTCTGGATACGGGTGTGCCGGTTGGGGTCGTTCAGCGGGTCGCCGACGATCTCCTTGTACTGGCGGGCGTGGTAGACGAGGACGTCGGTGCGGCCGTCCTCGGCGACCGTGAAGCAGTTGTGGCCCGGCCCGTACTGCTTCGTGGTGTCGTTGCTGGTGAAGACGGGGTTCGGCGACTTGGACCAGCCGGCCGGGTCCATGAGGTCGCTGTCGGCGTCGGCCGTGAGCAGGCCGAGGCAGTAGTGGTAGTCGGTGGCGCTCGCGGAGTACGACATGAAGACGCGTCCGCCCCGGGTGATGACCGAGGGGCCCTCGTTGACCTTGTAGCCGACGCACTCCCAGTCGAACTCCGGTGTGGTGAGCCGAACCTGAGGACCCGTCAGTGTCCAGGGGTTCGCCATCGCGGAGAGGAAGATGCCGGTGTTGTTGTCGAGGCCGGGCTCGTGCTGCGCCCAGGAGAGGTAGCGCGTGCCGTTGTGCTCGAAGGTCGTGGCGTCCAGGGAAAAGGTCTCCCAGGCCGTCTTGATCTGCCCCTTCTCCGTCCAGGTCCCCTTGAACGGATCGGCGTTCTCGTTCTCCAGGACCCAGATGCGGATGGCCCACACGTCGTTCGCGGGCGCGGAGGCGAAGTAGATGTACCACTTGCCGTCGATGTGGTGGATCTCCGGCGCCCAGATGTGCGCGCCCATGGCACCGCTCGAGTGCTTCTTCCAGATGACGGACTCGTCGGCCTTCGCCAGCCCGCGCAGGGTGCGGGAGCGGCGCAGGATGATCCGGTCGTACTCGGGGGCGGTGGCCGTGAAGTAGTACTGGCCGTCGGTGTGGCGGTGGATGTGGGGATCGGCGCGGTTGCGGACCAGCGGGCTCGGATAGGCGGCGGTGCGGGCCTCTGCCACGCCGGGGGCGGCGACGAGCGCGCCCGCGGCCAGTGCGGCACCCTTCAGCACCAGTCTCCGGCTGGGGACGTCGGGCAGGTCGTCAACGCGGCTCATGCTGAGGGCCTCTCGGGGTGGGGGACGAGGGGGCGAGGGGGGACGGCTCTCGAACGCGGCTGGTTCGATATGTCGCACGACATCTGTTATTCCGAACGCCGAAAAGGTAAGGGCGTGTTACGAGGAGGTCAACGGGTCCGACGGGACAAAAGAGGAAGCGAAAATTTCTGTTATCGGCGACGGTCCGCCCGCGTCTCCGATGCGTGCGCAGCCTCCCCCACACCACAGCAGCCGCCGCCGGAGCCATCGCCGCGGTGGCCCTGACGATCACCGCCCCCGCCACCGCCCGGGCGGCCGGGGCCCAGGACGTCACCGCGGCGGTCCGCGCCGACCAGGACGTCACGCTCACCGGCGACGCGGTCGTCACCGTGCCGGCCGGGACCACCACGTACGACGGAGTGATCCACGGCGAGGGCACCCTCAGCGTGCGCGGCACCGGCACGCTGGTCCTCACCAAGGACAGCGACTTCACGCTTCCGAAGTCCCGGCAGCGGCAGACCGTGCGGACCCAGGGCGGCAACCACCCGTACACGACAGTCACGAACCCCGATCCGCCCGCGATCACGGTCGAGCGCGGCGCGACCCTGCAGTACGGCACGGGCGGCGGCACCGGCCTGATCGGCCACTTCCCGTACAGCACCCCGGGCTATCGGCTCAATCAGCTCAACGTCCGGGTCGACGGCACCCTGCGCCTCTCCCTCACCCGCACCTTCAACATCGGCACCATCAGCGGCTCGGGCCTGGTCACCCAGCCGCGCAACATGTGGGGCACGCTCGACCTCGCCGGAACGCACCCGTTCTCGGGGGTGATCGACAACGGCACGGGCATGGCGGTCGGCCGCCCCGAGTACCCGGTGGCGCTCCCGAACACCCGCGCCGTCCTCAACCAGGGTTCCTGGATCATCGACACCCCGCTGTACCAGACGATCACCCTGCGCCAGGACTTCTACCAGCGCGAGTACGGCAGCGACGTCAACGTGCACACCCGGCCCGGCAGCAAGGTCGTGCTCACCGGCCAGTACAGCTACAGCGACCGGGGCGGCGACACGAACCCCTCGCTCAGCGACCCCGGCATCAACTGGCGTGCGATACCGCACCAGTTGAACAAGCGCGGCACCAACATCGAGGGTGCGAACATCCAGTGGGGCGACGGCACCACCCACAAGATCTTCATGCCGGGAACGGCCGACACCGTCTACATCAACCTCCATGAGGCAAGCGGCCGCCGCTCCCTGCTCACCTTCGCCTACAACGGCCCCGTCACGCTGGGCGCACCCATCGGCGGTGGCAGGTACCACGACACGCTCGCCGCGCCCGGCGCCGGTGACGTAGTGATCAAGGGGACGGCCGGCAACGACGTCACGTTCGCGGCGAAGCAGCACTACGACGGCTCCACGACCGTCGAGAAGGGGGCCGTGCTGCGGCTCGGCTCGGGCGCCCGCGGCGGCGACGGCTCGCTGATGACCGGCACGGCGCGCCGCCGCATCGTCGACAACGGCACGCTCGTCGTCCGCAACATGTCCACGCCCGTCTCGCTGTCCCGCATCAGCGGCAGCGGAGGCCTTGTGCAGTCGGGCGCCGCGACGACGACGCTCACCGGCACGGGCGTGACGTACACGGGGACGACGACCGTGAAGAAGGGCACGCTCGCGCTGGCCCCGGGCGCCTCGCTCGCCCGCAGCAAGGCGATCCGGCTCAGCTCGGCCGGAGCACGGCTGGACGTACGCGGGACGGGCCTGCGGGTGGCGACCTCGCTCACCGGCAAGGGCACGGTCCTGGGTGCGGTGACCAACGCCGGCGAGGTCGCGGGCGCGCCGACGGTGAACGGCTCCTACACACAGACCGCGAAGGGTGAACTCGTCCTGGGCGACCGGCCGTTGAAGGTGAGCGGCGCCGTCCGCCTCGCCGGGGGCCTGGACCTCTCCGCCGCCGGCGGCGCCCCGGCCCGCACGGTCACCGTCCTCGACCACACGGGCGACGCGAGGACCACCGGCACCTTCACCGGGCTGCGCGAGGGCGCCAAGGTCAAGCTCGCCGACACCACGTACCGCATCACCTACCGGGGCGGCGACGGCAACGACGTCGTCCTGACCGCCGCCACCGCCGCGAGCCCCTCGGCGACCACCCGCGCGAAGGCGGCGCCCGGGACGTCGGAGGTCGACACCCGCGCCGCGGGCGCCTCCGCCGCAGCCCAGGGCTTCGGCTGGTGGCCGTACGCGCTGGGGATCGGCCTGCTCGTCGGACTGCTGATCCCGGCGACCCGGCGGACGCGGGGCGGCGGACGGCGGCGCGGCGGGCGGCATGCGTCGCAGAGGTAACCAGGGATGCCGTTCTTGCCTCTCGCGACCGGCGGGAAGACGGCTGTCCTCCCCATGACGGGCGTCGGCGACGGCCGGCGGTCGACCCCGCGCCCGTGCCCCTGAAACCGGCTGGGACACTGCCAACCATGGACACGACACCCGAGCAGATAAGCTCCCGGACAGCAGCCGCGTGGACCGTCGCACTCACAGTCCTCGGAGGTTTCACCGGCTTCGCCTGGGACGGGCCGTTTCTTGCCGTTACCTGCGCCCTTTCCCTGGGAGGCGGCGCCACTCTGGGCACGATCCTGTCCCGCCGCCGAATGATCGCAACCATTCGGGAAGGCCAGGGGAAGGCTGCCGCGCTCGGGTACGCCGACGGGATCGCGGACATGATGGTGCTGGGGATATCCGCATACAGTGCGGCTGTCTTCCCGCTGTCCGGCCCCGGCGCGGTGGACACCGCCGAGCGCGCGGCGCGCCGTAAGGCCGCCTACGGCCTCACAGCCGCCGAGGGACTCCCCCACCCCGTTCGCGAGGCCGCGGCCGCCGCTCTGGAAGCGATCGACGGCGGGAGTGAAAGCGACACCCGGTCCGCCATCGAGGACCTCATGAACGCCGTTCAGGAGCAGCGCCGCGCAACGTGACTGACAGGTTCTCGCTCACGGCCTTCTGCACGGGGACGCCGTAGGAGCCCAGGACGGCTGGGCGAGCGCTGCTGCGTGACCAACGGCCGTGTCGTGCGCTACGACCGCACTGCGTCCGCCGTCACAAAGTCATCCCCGGCTGTCGGCTCACCCGTCCGGACCTGTCGGACTGTGCAGGCGGGGCGGTCGGCATGACGCTGGAAGCCGAGCCCGCGGGACGGCCGGAGGGACCACCCGGCGCACCGGACCCACCCGTCGGGCCGAGGAGCGGCCGGGGGACGCCTCCATGCCGCCCATCCTCCAGGAGCGTGATCATGGCCCGTAACCGCTGTCTGATCCTGAGCTCGCCAGCCGAGGTCTGGCGCCTGCTGTCCGACGGCCACCGTTACGGGGAGTGGGTGACAGGAACTCAGCAGGTCCTCGCCGCGGACCCGAATTGGCCCGACGTCGGTGCCCGACTTCAGGTCCGCGTCGGCGCCGGCCCTCTGACCCTCGACGACACCTGCGTCGTCCGTATCTCCGAACCGCGACACCGTCTCGAACTGGAAGCGAAGGCGGATCCCTTCGGCGCCGCTCGCATCGCCATGAAACTCACCCCCTGGGGCGAGCACACCCTCTTCACCCTCGACTGGCACCCCCTGCGGGGTCCCGGCACCCGGATGCACGGACTCCCGGTGAACTACTTCGTCTCGGTCCGCAACGGCATGATGCTGACGAAGCTGGCTCGCATCGCGGTGCGCGAGCACGACACGACCGTTTGAGGCACCTTGCAAGCACCCGAGGCGGTCCACTGCTCGTGAAGGACCAGCTACGGCGTCGACTGGTGGCCTGAGTCCGTGGATTCCACATCATGGGCATTCCGCCCACATAACGGACAGGATCCGCCTCCCCCTCCCCCTTCGACTAACGTCATGACATGACCAGCGACACCCTCAGCGACAGCCCGCGCACCCTCGCCGACGCCCTCGCCACCGGCACGGTCGTCCTGGACGGCGGCATGTCCAACCAGCTCGAGTCGGCCGGCCACGACCTGAGCGACGAGCTGTGGTCGGCGCGGCTGCTCGCGGAGCGGCCCGAGGCGATCACCGAGGCGCACCTCGCCTACTTCGAGGCAGGCGCCGACGTGGCGATCACCTCCAGCTACCAGGCGACCTTCGAGGGCTTCGCCGCACGCGGCATCACGCCCGAGCGTGCGGCCGAACTCCTCGGCCTCAGCGTCGAGTTGGCCCGTGAGGCCGCTCGCCGCGCGCACGCCAAAGGTGTCAGCCGGCCGCTGTGGACCGCCGCTTCGGTCGGGCCGTACGGTGCGATGCTCGCGGACGGGTCGGAGTACCGGGGGCGGTACGGGCTGAGCGTCGCCGAGCTTGAGCGCTTCCACCGGCCGCGCCTGGAGGTGCTGGCCGCGGCCGGCCCGGACGTGCTGGCCCTGGAGACCGTGCCCGACGCCGACGAGGCCAAGGCCCTGCTGCGCGCGATCCGCGGCCTCGGGGTGCCGGCCTGGCTGTCCTACAGCGTCGCCGGTGACCGTACGCGAGCCGGGCAGCCCCTGGAGGAGGCCTTCGCCCTGGCGGCCGACGCCGAGGAGGTCCTCGCGGTCGGCGTGAACTGCTGCGCCCCCGAGGATGTGGACGGCGCCGTGGAGATCGCGGCGCGTGTGACCGGCAAACCGGTCGTGGTCTACCCCAACAGCGGCGAGACCTGGGACGCCGAGGCACGCGGCTGGGCCGGCCGCTCCACCTTCACGGCCGAACAGGTCACCGGGTGGCAGCGCGGCGGAGCACGGCTGATCGGCGGGTGCTGCCGGGTGGGGCCGGGCGCGATCACGGGGATCTCCGAGGCACTGGGAGACCACTGAGACTCCCGGGCCGGACGGCCACCGCGCGGCCCCGGCTCCATCGCCTCTGTCCCCAGCCCTCCTCCTCGGCCCCTCCCCCCTGCTAGCCTCCGGCTCGGGAACCGGTTGCCCTGGTGTTGCCGCACTTCCCGAGGGGTGGATCCGGCGCGGCGAAGGCGTCGCCCGGGGTGGCGGAGAGGGGCGAGGGGATGACCAGGAAGAGCACCGCGGATGCCGGGGGGCGGCTCACGATCCGGGACGTGGCGGCGCGCGCGGGGGTGTCCGCGTCGACGGTGTCGCGGGTACTCGGCGGCGACTACCCGGTGAGCACGGCGACCCGCACCCGGGTCATGCGCGCGGTCCGCGAGATGGACTACGTCGCCGACGCCCGCGCCAAGGCGATCGCGGGAGTCGGCACCCCGACGCTGGCGTTCGTGCTCGACGACATCACCGGCCCCTCGTTCGCGCACATGGCGCACGGCGTGGAGCGCGAGGCGACCCGGCTCGGCCATCTCTGTCTGGTGTGCAGCACGGACGGCGACGCCGAGCACGAGCTGGAGTTCATCGAGACGATGCGCGCGCAGCGTGCGACGGCGGTGATCCTGGTCGGCGGCGCCGCCGCCACCGCCGAGTACCGCGAGCGCATGGCGCGCATCGCCAACTCACTCTCCTCGGCGGGGTCGCGGCTCGTGCTGTGCGGGCGGCCGCCGCTGGAGCGCGGCACACCGGCCACGGTCATCGAGTACGACAACGAGGGCGGCGCCTACGCCCTGTGCGCCCATCTCCTCGCCCAGGGCCACGAACGGGTCCTCTTCCTCGGCGGCAAGCCGGACAACAGCACCGCCCAGGGCCGCGAGCGCGGCTACCTCGCCGCCCACCGCGCCCGCGGCCTCGACCCGGACCCGGCGCTGCGGCTGTCCGGCGACTTCACCCGCGACTCTGGCCACCGTCTGATGCGCCAGGCCCTCGCGCAGGGGCTGGAGTTCACCGCCGTGTTCGCCGCCACCGACATGGTCGCGTCGGGCGCGCTGACCGCGCTGCACGAGGCGGGTCTGCGGGTGCCGGCCGACGTCTCGCTCGCCGGTTACGACGACATCCCGTACGCCCGTGACCTCCACCCCCCGCTGACCACGGTCCACGTCCCCTACGAGGAACTCGGCCGGCTGGCCGTCCGCACCGCGCTCGGCCGCACCCCGGACGCGCCGGACGAACACCTGCTCCTCGGTACGCACGTCGTGGTCCGCGACTCGGTGGCGGCTCCGGCACACATCTAGCACCTGTGGTGCAGGAGCATAGAAACCGGTTGCTCAACCCGCGTCCGGCGGTCCGGCACGAACCCCGGCTCCTCGGCTGGACCGACGTCCTCACGGCCGCGGGCGGGGCTCGCCGGAGCGACGCAGTCGCCGTACGACCGACAGCGATGCCGTGCTGCGCGGGGGCGAACCGTCGACAGGGGGCGCTGCGGGTGTGGTTTCCGCAGAGCTGACGGGTTTCGCCGACTCGGTCTCCCACAGGGCAAGTTCGCGATCGCGCGGGCCCCGCACGACGACAGGGTCTCCGGCGCCGAAGACGCGTACCGGACGAGAGGCGTCCCAGGCGGGCCAGCCCGGGTCGCCCTCGACCGCGAACCGCACCCACGCCGAGTGCATCGCGTCGGCGAGTTCCTGCGGAGCACCCTCGCCCGCGAGTTTCGCCGACTCGGGCACCCCGGCGGTGTCGAAGACGAAGCCCAGTTCCAGGGCATGGCAGGCGCCGAGGCCGGTGACGTTGGACGGCCAGGCGAACTCGTAGACGTGGCACGGCACTTGGCGCGCGTCGGCGAGACGGTGCAGGGGCATGCGCAGCAGGTGGTCGGTGACCATCTGGCCCACGAGGTCGGCGATGCCCGCGTCCGGGTGCAGGGCGCGGTAGCCGCGCGGCACCTCGGTGCCGCAGTGGCAGCGGGCCATGGCGCCGGCGAGGGCGACCGCGCCGAGCCGGTCGACGCGCTCGTGCAGGCCGCCGGGCACCAGCCAGAGCCGGTACTCCTCGCTGGTCCAGCCCAGGAGCAGTTCGACACCGGGCGCGGCCGTCCCGTCGAGCAGGGCCTCAAGCGGGTCGCGGGGGACGAGGTCGCCGTCGACGACGATGCCGAAGGCGGGTCCGCCGAGGATCGGGCTGCTGAGCCGGCCGACGTCGGCCTGAATGCGCAGCAGCAGGTCACGGTCGACGGAGGCGAACGCCTCGGCCGTGGCGGGGACCTTCAGCCGGGTGGCCATCCTGCGCACCATCCGGCGGACCTTGTCGCGCTCCATCGCCTCCGGCGGTCCGCTCTGCAGGGCCGCGCGGTGGAACAGCCCGGCGGCGCGCGGAGTGGCCAGCAGCGCGCCGATGCTGATGGCGCCGGCGGACTCGCCGAAGACGGTCACCCGGTCCGGGTCGCCGCCGAACCGCTCGATCGACTCGTGCACCCACTCCAGGGCGGCGAGCTGGTCACGCAGTCCGGCGTTGGCGGGTGCGTCCGGGAAGAGGCCGTAACCCTCCACGCCCAGGCGGTAGTTCATCGACACCAGGACGACGCCGTCGCGGGCGAAGGCGTGTCCGTCGTAGACGGGGACGGCCGAGGAGCCGCGGGTCAGGGCGCCGCCGTGGATCCACACCATGACGGGCAGCCGGGCGCCCGAACCCGGTTCGGGTGTCCACACGTTGAGGTTGAGGCAGTCGTCGCCGGGCACGACGGGGTCGGACAGAAGGCGCGCGAACGCCTCGGAGTACGGCGGCTTGGGCGGCGTCGGCCCGAAGGCGCCCGCGTCGCGCACCCCGTCCCAGGGCTCAGGGGGAGCCGGTGGCCGGAAGCGGCGGGGGCCGAAGGGTGGTGCCGCGTACGGGATGCCGCGGAAGACGGCGATCCCCCGCTCGTACCGGCCGCGCACCGCTCCGTAGGGGGTGGTGACCACCGGGCCCCGCGCGTTCACCGGGTCCGTCGAGTCCACCGAGGGCGCCGTCATCCGACCACCAGCTCCTCACTCAGTACCGCGCCGACTGTTCGGGTCAGCGCATCACATCACCTCCGGTGTGTGCGTCGAGGGCGTTTCGGACGGCTGCCCGGCCGCCTATTTGGCGTACATCAACGTGCCGAATCCGGTCTGGTCGAAGCCGCCGCTGGTCGAGCCGTAGTCACCGCCCCCGCCTTCGGGGCGGCCCGCCTCGGCCATGGCGGTGATGTACGGGACGGAGAGGCCGCGCCTGCGGGCGTAGTGGTAGTGCAGGATGTCCCACACCGGGCGGGCCTGGCCGCGGCTCGCGGACGAGATCACGGTCTGCGACTGCTTGGCGCAGTTCTGGCCGGTGCCCCAGGTGTACGTCGTGTAGGGGACGTTCTGTCCGAGGTTGTACTTGGCGACGTACTGGGCGCACTTCATGAAACGGCTGTCGTCGTAGCCGTACAGGTCCTCGCCCTGCGACCAGGCCGTCTCGCAGAAGGCGCCGAGCTGGCCCATGCCCATCATGGTGTGTCCCTGGTCGCGGCCGGACTCCTGGTACTGGGCGAGGCCCTGGCTCTCGTGGACGAACGGCACGGCATGGGTGATCGACCCGTTTCCCGCGCCGCTCTTGAAGTAGTTCACGGCCTGGTCGTACATGGCCGCGTCGTCGCACAGGATTCCGATCGCGAGGATCGAGTTCATGGTGCAGAGGTCCCAGTTCGCCCAGTAGTTGGTGATGCAGGCGTCGTTGTGGCCGGTGAGGAACTGGTTGTTGAGCGGGTAGAACACGCCCCGCATCATCGTCTTGAACCGGTCGAGGTCGAACCCGGCGTAGCCGCGCATGAGTTCGGCCGCGTTCGCGAACTGGTAGCCGTAGATCCCGGCGGCCAGGAAGCGGTCGGCGTTGCCGGTGACCGTGGTGAGTTTGGCCGACCAGGCGTTGAGGATCTTCACGGCGGTGTCGCCGTTGGCGCCGGTGCCGGCGATCTTCCAGCGCAGGGCGTTCTGGTAGGCGGCGTGGATGTCGTTGTAGAGGATGCCGTAGTTCTCGCCCGTGCCGCCGCGGATGATGGTGGCCTGCGGGTTGGGTGTCCAGCCGGCGGCCGAGTGGGAGTTGGCGGTCAGCCGGTTCCAGCCGGAGAGCCAGGGGTCGTCGCCCGCGGCGACCCTCACCTTGGCGCGGTTGAGCTCTCCGTAGGCGTGCAGCATGCCGGGGTGGGTGAAGGTCGCGGGTGCGGCGGCCGCGGTGGGGCCGCTCACCGCCGACGCGGAGGCGCCGACGGCGAGGGCGGCGGTGAGTCCGCCGGCGGTCCTGAGCAGACCGCGGCGGCTGACGTTCGTGGGCGTGCTCTGCCTGTGGGGGTTGGTGCGGCTCATGGCAGTGCATCTCCGATCTATGTGGGGGTGATGCTCACCTGCTCGAACTGCGTGGTGCTGTGGACCAGCGGGCTGCGGGAGCAGACCACGAGGCCCACGTAATAGGGGGCGTCACCGAAGTCGGGGATCTGGCCGTCCGCGAGGGAGGTCCAGGTGGCGCCGTCGTCGGTGGAGAGAGCTGCGGTGAAGGCGGTCCCGGCGCGCTTCAGCCGCAGCAGGCAAGGGAGTTGAGTGCTTCCGCTGCCGGTGAAGGCGGAGGCTCCCGCCACGGTCCTGCGGAGCATGAGCTGCGCCGTGCTCCCGGACGTGACGATCGCTCCGGCCGCCTGGTCGAACGGTGACAGCGACTTGGCCATCAGCAGGCCCACGCGGTCAGTGGGGGATCCGCTACGGGACAGCAGCCGGGCGGTGATCTCGCAGTCGCCGCTGACGGGCTGCCGTACGAACTGACCTGTCATCCCCTGGCCGTTGACGTTCAGGTCGACGCCCGCACCGCGCACGGTGAAGGTGCCGCCGTCGTACGACGTGCTGCCGGGGGTGCGGATCGCGACCACGCCGAGGGTCCCGAAGGCCCGGTCGTCGAGCACGGGGTCGCCGAGGTCGCCGTACGTCCAGGGGGCGGGCGGCGGGGTGCCGACGGTGACGGTGAGCGTGCCGGAGGCGGTTGCGGCCGCGTTGCCCGCGGTGGTGGTGACCGTGAACTCGCCTGTCCCGGTGGCGGTTCCGCAGATGAGGCCGGTGCGTTTGTTGAGGCGGAGTCCGTCGGGCAGGCCGTCCGCGGTGAACCGCACGGGCTCGTGCGACGCGCGCAGCAGGTGCCTGAACTCCGTGCCCCGGTTGACGAACACCGCGCCGGGCGAGGTGAGTTCGGGTGCCGTCGGGGTCGGCATCTGCGCGTGGGCGGTCTCCGAGAGCGGGCCGCGACCGCCGGTGCCGGTCTTCGCGACGGCGTAGTGGTACGTCGTTCCGGGCGCCCCTGTCGCGTCCGCGTAACGGATGCGGGCGCCGAAGCCGACAGGGCCGATGCCGGTGGCGAGGGTCTCGTACGGTCCGTCGGGACGGTCGGCCCGCAGCACCAGGTAGTTGGCCGCCAAGTCCGGGTCGGACCAGGCGAGTTCGACGGCGTCGGCCGCGGTGGTGGCCCGCAGATCGGTGGCGGACCGGGTGGGCCGGGGCGAGGTCCAGACGTCACCGGACGACGAGGTCACGCTCACGTTGTCGAAGGCACCGGTGCCGGTCTCGGCGTACTCCTCGTCGACGCCGAGGCAGGAGGTGAGGGTGAGCCCGGCGTGAACCGTGCCGCCCAACTGGACCTTGGTGGAGCCGACTTCGCGCCAGCGGATGCCGTCCGGGGAGAGGAGTCCGGTGCAGCGGCCGCCCTTGCGGGTGACCCGCACCCAGTACGGCTTCCGCAGCCGGTAGCCGTCGCCCGCACCCTCGACGTACGGCGCCTGGAGGGGCGTCGCCGACTCCGGCAGCGTGCCGAGGTCGGAGATCGGGAAGGACGCGGACGTGGTGAGGGTCTGCTGCTGGGACGGCGGGACGGGGGTGCTGCCGGTGGCCGAGGTGGCCGCCCCCGCCTTCGGACGCACGGTCCACACACCGCTCCAGGTGTGCAGCGGCAGCCCCTGGACCAGCATCGACGCATGCGCCGCGGTCGCGTCGAGGGAGTCGCGGAGGGTGACGCCGATCTTGGAGTACTGCGAGCTGAGCGGCCACACGATGCGCGCGGTGACCGTGCCGTCGCCGTGCAGCGGAAGGTGCACGAACCGGTGGGTCTCGGCGGTGCCGCTCGCCTCCAGCACGAACCGCTCTGCGTCGAACACCGCGGATCCGGGGATCCTCACCTCGCCCACGTCCTGGGTGGACCAGGGCTCCGGGAGGCCTGCGCAGGCGGCCACCGGCAGCGAACTCCCGCTCATTCCCTGGGAGTTGGAGGCGGTGACTGTGTAGTGGTACGTCCGGCCCGTGCGCGCGCCGGCGTCGGTGTACGTCGGCCGGTCGACACCGGTCGCGACGGTCTCGTACGGGCCCTGCGGCCTGGTGGCCCGGCGCACGGTGTAGGCGGTCGCACCCGCGGACGGCAGCCAGCCGACGGTGACCGACCCGTCCTGCCCCACCGCAGTGAGGCCCGCCGGAGGAGTCGGCGCGGTGGGCGCGGGCGCCGTCGCGCCGGCGTAGGTGAAGGTGCCCCAGCTCGGCAGGTCGTCGTTGCTGCCCTCGACGACGCGGGCTCCGCCGCTGCCGCGGAAGACGGCGGCCTTCGTGTACGGGGCGTCGAGGCCGCGGACACCGGCGTAGTGGGCGTAGTACATCTCGTAGATCGGGGGCAGCGTGCCGCGGACCTTGTCCGAGACGGCCGTCTTGACGTACTTGCCGGTGCGGTCGAGGTCGGGGGTGAAGGGGACATCGCCGCCGAGGTTGTAGCGGGCGGCGTACTCGGCGTTCGCGAGCATACGGTGGCCGTCGAAGCCCCACAGGTCGACGCCCTGGCTCCAGGCGACCTGGGCCGCGTCGCCGAGCAGTCCGACGGCGAGCTGCTCGTGGCCCTGGTCGCGGCCGCTCTCCTGGCCCTGGCCGTCGGCGCCGACGACGCGGTGCGGGACGCTGCCGTTGCCGGCGCCCGCCGCGGCGAAGCGGAGCGCGTCCTCGAAGAGGGTGCGGTTCTCGCAGAACACGCCGATGGCCAGAATGGTCTGAATGGACGTCAGGTCCCAGTTGCCGTTGGCGTAGAGCATGTATCCGGACACTGCCGGATACCAGACGCGCAGGAAGGACTCCTCGCAGCGGGCGATGTCCGAGTCCGCCCAGCCGTCGTAACCGGTGTGCCGCAGCAGCTCGGCCGCGTTGACGAACTTGAAGGCCTGGAGCCCGGCGCCGAGCGGCCCGTCCGCTCCGGTGATCGCCGTCAGCGACGTCGACCAGGCGTTGAGGATGTCGCGGGCCTTGTCGGCATGGGCGCGCTCCCCGGTGGCGCACCACATCAGGGCGTTCTGGTAGGCGGCGGCCGAGTCGGCGACGGCCTGGTTCATGAAGTTCGAGGGGCCGCGGCCCCAGGAGGTGATCTGGCCGGTGTTCTGCACGGTGTACGACGCCGACGAGCGGGCGTGCGCCGCGAGCGCCGAGTAGCCGTCGTACAGGGGGGATTGCTTGGCGCCGACCGCGGCTTTCATACGGGCGAGGTCGTCGACGGTGTGCAGGAGGCCGGGGTGGGCGAAGGTGAACTCGGCGGCGGTGTCCGGGGTTTCGGCCCGCGCGGCGGGCACGGACAGGGAGGTCGTGCCCGCGGCGAGGAGCAGTGCCGTGGAGGCCTGGATGAGGCCGCGGCGGCTGAGCGTGGTCACTGGGCTGCCGCCTCCGCCTCGGCGGTGGTCAGGAAGGTGAGACCGGTGACGTGCTCGTTGTAGTACCACTGCACCGAGTCGGTGGTCGCGTACCACTTGGGCTTCTTCATCGAGTCGGCGACGACCGTGCCGTTGATCACCAGGTTCTCGAAGGTGACGTTCTTGATGCCGTGGTCGGCGTCGTAGCCGAGGAAGAGCGACGGGTTCGCGTGGGTGCCCGTGTAGCTGAGGTTCTTGACGTAGACGTCCTCGATGCCGCGGCCGACCGAGGTGTTGTACTTGGTGTTGTACATGACCCGCATATGGATCACCTGACCCCAGCGGAAGTCCTCGATGCGGACGTCCTCGATCAGCACGTTCTTGACCAGGTTGGAGTCGCCGGGGTTGAGGGCGATGCAGCCCTGGTAGCCCAGCTGCGGCTCGCGGTGGTCGAGGATGTCGAGGTTCTTGAAGACCAGGTTCTCGAGCATCTCGGGGGCGTCGCTGTTGCCGTGCGTGCCGACGTTGATCGGGTGGGCGACGTCGGCCCAGAGGGTGCAGTTCTGGACGGTGATGTCCCGGGTGTCGCCGTAGTAGTCCCAGCGGTGGCAGTAGATGGCGATGCAGTCGTCGGAGTTGCGCATGAAGCAGCCGTCGAAGACGATCCCGGTGGAGGAGAAGACGTCGAAGCCGTCGCCGTTGCCCTTCGAGCTGAACGAGCGCGCCTTCTTGATGTGGACGTTCTCGCTCATGCCGAACGTGCCCGCGTAGCCGTTCGGGTTCATGATGATGACGTCCTCGACGCGGATGTTTTTGCTGCCTTCGCAGAGGATGCCGCCGGGGCCCGCGTTGAGCATGCCGTGGCCGGTGAGGGCCGCCTTCTCCACGTTCTTGAAGAACACCTGCGCCTGCAGGACCGCTCCTCCCGCCAGGTACACGGTCTTGCCGCTGGGGACGGTGAGGACGTTGCCGGTGACGGTGTGCACGCCGGGGCCGAACCAGAGGACGTCCGGGTCGTCGGCGGAGGGCGGGTTGGGGTCGATGTGGTTGGTGAACAGGTGCAGACAGTCGAAGATCTCGTCGTTGATCTGGACGACCACGTCACGCGGCTCGTCGAGGGTGAACCGCAGGGTGTCGCCGAGCAGTTCGGGCTTGATGCCGAGCGCGTCCGGTCTCACCCGGGCCTTGGTGGTGCCGCCCTTGAGATACGTGACCTCGATCTCGACGCAGCCCTGGAAGTCGAAGTACACCATCGACGTGTTGAGGACCTTGCCCGACCCGGTGGTCGCGTTGATCTCCTCCAGCTGCGGCCGCCAGATGTCGAGGGTCGCCCACTCCCCGTCGGGGGCGGTGCGGACACGCACCTTGAAGCTCGTGTTGGTCGGCATGGTGGACGGACGCGGGTAAGTGACCAGCTTGGGGGCGGAGTTGCCGCCGTCGGCGCGGGCCGCCGTGGCCGTCGGGCCGGACAGGCCGGCGGCGAGCACGGTGGCGCCGGTCGCCTGAAGGGCGGTGCGCCGGGACAGGGGCGTGTTCATGCGTGACTCCTTGCAACAGGAAGGCAGGTGGGGCTACTTGAGGCCGGAGGTCGCCATACCGGCGACGAATCCGCGCTGGGCGACGAGGAAGATCAGCAGGATGGGGACGACGTACATCACGGAGGCCGCGGCCTGGAGGTTGGCGACGGGTGTGCCGGCCGAGGTGACGTAGGTGGACATGATGGCGACGGCGAGCGTGGTGTGGTCGGTGGACAGCAGCAGCTGCGGGGCGATGTAGTCCCCCCAGGTCCAGGTGAACGCGATCACGAAGCTCGCGGACAGGACCGGCCAGGACTGCGGCAGGAAGATCCGCCAGAAGATCGCCGCATAGCCGCAGCCGTCGACGATCGCGGCCTCCTCCAGCTCCCGGGGCAGGCCGGCGAAGAACTGCCGGAAGAGGAAGACCAGATACGGGGCGGCGGACAGGCCCCACAGCACCCACGGCCAGTACGTGTCGACCATGCCGAGCTTCGCGAAGATCAGGTAGGTCGGCAGGAGGGTGATGAGCTGGGGCAGCATCATCGAGCCGAGCAGGATGCCGAACAGCGTCTTCTTGCCCGGTGCGTCGAGGCGGGCGAAGCCGAAGCCGACCCAGGCCGAGCTGAGAGTGACCAGGGTGGCGTAGATGAGGGCGATGACCAGGGAGTTGCGGGCGTAGCCGAGGAAGTCGATGAGGTTGAAGGCGTCGGCGAAGTTGTGCCACTGGACGTGCTCGGGCAGCCAGTGCACGGGTGAGGCGGCCAGTTCGCCCGGGGTCTTCAGGCCGGTGAGGACCAGCCAGCCGAAGGGGCCGAGGAACAGCCCGGTGAGGGCGACGAGGACGGTGTAGAGAACGAGGCGGTTCACGCGCAGTCGCACGCGGGCCGGGGACGTCGAGGGCTTCGGGGGCAGGCTCGCGGCGGTCACTTCTTCGCCTCCGGTTCGACGTTGTAGAACACCGCACCGGACGTGAACTTGAAGATGAGCCCGGTCACGATGAGGATCAGGACGAAGAGAATCCACAGCAGCGCGGAGGCATAGCCGTAGCGGCCGAGCGCGAAGTACTGCGCGAACACGTGCATCATGTAGGTGTAGTTGGACTGAGGGACCGTGGTGACGCCGCCCGTGGTGCCGAGCGGGGCCAGCAGCAGCGGCATGATGGTCTGCACCGAGGCGATCACCCCCGTCACCGTCTGGAACAGCAGCACCGGCGACAGCAGCGGCACGGTGATGCTCCGGAAGGTCCGCCAGGCACCGGCCCCGTCGATACGGGCCGCCTCATGGAGCTCGCGGGGTACGTCCTGGAGCCCGGCCAGTGAGATGATCATGATGTTTCCGGCGGCCCAGAGAACCGTCATCAGCAGGACGTAGCGCGCATAGGGATCGGCGAGCCAGCCGACGGCGTCGATACCGAAGATGTTGAGGACGCCGTTGGCGGCACCCGAGTTCTGGTCGAAGAGCTGCTTGAACGCGATACCCGCGCCCACCGGCGGCACCACCGCCGGCAGATACAGCAGGGTGCGGAACAGCCCGCGTGCCTTCATCGGCCGGTTGACCAGGACGGCGAGCCCCATCCCCGCGGTGATCGACAGGGGTACCGAGGTCACCGCGAACAGGCCCGCGCGGCCCAGCGCGTCCCAGGTCGTCGGGTCCGAGAACAGCTCTCGGTAGTTGCCGAGGCCCACGTAGCGCCAGTGCGGCGAGATGCCGTCGTACGTGGTGAAGCTCAGCCACAGCGCGTACGCCATCGGCACGATGGTCAGCAGCAGGAACCCGATGATCCAGGGCGAGGTGAACATGTAGAACGCCCGGTGCCTGCGCGCGGCCATGGAGGACCGCGGCCGGTCGGCGGTCCCTGCCCGTCCGGAACTGGCCGCCGAGTTACGCCGGTCCGCGACGGACGGCATCTGATCAACCGTCATCCCACCTGCTCCTTACCGCGCTTCAGCTGCTCGTTGAGGGCCGAGTTCAGCCGTCCCGCGAGGGTGTCGACGGAGATGCCGCCGTTCATCGCGGCCGGGGCGATCTGGTTGAAGAGCGCGTCGAACGCGTCCGCGGTGGTGTACGGCGTGAAGGAGATCACCGAGAAGTGCTTCAGCTCGGCCTCCTGGACCCTCAACTCCTGCTTCTGATAGGCCTCCTGAGAGGGCATCAGCGGGCGTAGCGACTTCAGCGTGGGGATTCCCCAGCCGCTGGAGGCGCGCGCCTTGGCCGGTGCCTCGCCGAAGAACCACTCGAAGACCCGCCAGGCGGCGTCCTTGTTCCGTGCCTTCCGCGGCATCCACAGTCCGGTGCCGCCCTGGCAGGCGCTGATCCGCGGGCCTCCCTCGAAGACCGGCGCGGGTGCGAGGCGGGAGACGGGCGCCATCTTCTTGTCCGCGTTGATCACGCCGCCGAGCCAGTAGCCCGCGTTCGACATGGCCATCCGGCCGGCCTGGTAGGTGGGGCCGTCCCAGCCATTGGGGTCGGGCTGGATGAGGCTCGGTCCGACCTTGGCCCTGCAGAAGTCGATGTACCAGGCCAGTGCCTTGCGGGCCTCGGGGGTGGTGAAGTCGACCCGGGAGAAGTCGTCGTTGAAGAGACTGCCTCCGGCGGACGCCGTCATGGTCGCCAGGAGCGTGGCCCTGGTCAGACCGCTGTAGCTGCCGCCGAAGACGGTCGTCTGGCCGTTCTTGCGCTGGACGATGCGCTTGGCGCGCTCCAGCCATTCCTCGTACGTGACCGGCTCGGTTTCCGACGGGTGGTCGACCCCGGCCTTGTCGAACGCCGAGGTGTTGTACCAGTACATCGAGTCCTGGGAGAAGTCCTTCGCCATGCCGTAGCGGGGGCCCTTGCCCTGGGTGCGGCCGTCGTACCGCCACAGGTCGTTGACCGGATCCAGGTCGTCGACCTTGAGGACGCTGCTCCTGGCGAAGTAGGGGTCCAGCTCCTCCATCACGTCCCGCGCCGCGAAGTACGCCGCGTCCACGGCTCCGACGGCGCGCACCAGGTCGGGCGGGTTGCCGTTGGTGAGCATCGCGATCAGCTTGGTGATGTCCTGCTGCACCGTGACGATCCTGATGCCGGTGTCCTTCTGGGCCTGCTTGATCAGTTCCGGGGAGATGTCCTCGGGCTTGACCATCAGCGTGACGGTCTCGCCCGACCCGCCGACCGCGCTCGACACCTGCAACGCGCAGCCGCTGAGCGCCGCCGCACCGGCCACGGCGCCGCCCGCCGACATGGCGAGAAACCGGCGGCGGCTGGGTGGAGTTCCGGCGTGCGAGCGCATGAACGCCTCACCTTCTGCTTCGAGTCGAGCGGACCACCGGCCAACCGGTGGCATAACGACCTCACCGATAGCAACCGGTTGCTACGGCAGGTGCGCAGAGCTTCTTCGCTGTCCGGAAACCTCGTCAAGACTCCTGACGAACTTTCGAAAACACTGGTCGGTCCTCGACGACACGCAAAAGCGGCGATCGGGAGGGCGGTGACGGGCGGTTTCGGGGCACTTGGGTGGAGGGCAGACTCCGGAGGCGGGCTGCCCGCGAGGCCGAACCGGTGGGTGGCGCGACCGGCACGGGGTCAATCGTCGATGTCGACGGCACTCATAGGAACCGGTTGTCGATCACCTCTTGAGGATCACTCGCGGAGAGGCGCACCATGGAGTCCCTCGCCATGGGGCCCCTCGCCATGGGGCACTCGCCGAGGGGCACTCGCCGAGGATCAGACCCCTGCGGCGCCGCCTGCGAGCCGCCCACCCCGAGGCGACAGCCTCACCGACCTCGCCGAACACCGCGGGCCGCTCGAGTAAGCGCTTGCCCCCATTCCCGGCTCCATGACGCCACCCCGGCGCAAGGACCCGCCCCCGACCCCACCCCGACCCCGCCCCCTTTCCGCCACGAACCGCGCCCCCAATGCCCCATCCCGCCACGACATGCACAGATGCACCCAGCGGGATCGAGCCGCGCGCGAGGCCCTTCCTCCACCGCACTGTTTGACCGGCTCCGCGCGCCAGATCTACGGTAGAAGACGCTTTCTGAAACTGTTTCCCAGCGCCTCAGGAGAGTCATGCCCAGCGCCCAGCCGCCGAGGGTCGTGTTCGCGATGGATCCGGTACACCTCCCCCTGCTCTTCCCTCCCCCGCTCATGGCACGGCTCCAGAAGGCGGCCGAGATCGACCCCGGTCTCGTCGTACGGGACTTCGCGGCCCCTGAGGCGGCCGCGGCGCTCGCCGAGGCCGAGGTGCTGATCACCGGCTGGGGCTGCCCCCGGCTCGATGAGGAAGCACTGGCGGCGGCACCGCGGCTGCGCACCGTCCTGCACGCCGCGGGCTCCGTCCGCTCGCTGGTCGGCGAGGCCCTGTGGGAGCGCGGCGTGACCGTGGCCAGCGCGGCGGCCGGCAACGCCCTGCCGGTCGCGGAGTACACGCTCGGCATGATCCTGCTCCTCGGCAAGGACACCTTCGCCCACCGCGAGCGCTTCCGCGCCACCCATGCCCAGCCCTCCGCCGCCGAGACCGTGACCACGGGCAACCTCGGCCGCCGGGTCGGGATCATCGGCGCCTCCCGCGTGGGCCGACGGCTGCTGGAACTGCTGCGCCCGTTCGACTTCGCCGTATCGCTGTACGACCCCTACGTGGACGCCGCCGAGGCCGCCGCCCTCGGCGCCGAACCCCGGTCGCTGGAGGACCTGCTCGGCGACAGCGACATCGTCAGCCTGCACGCTCCCGACATCCCCGAGACCTACCGCATGCTCGACCGCGACCGGCTCGCCCTCATCAAGGACGGCGGGGTGCTGATCAACACCTCGCGCGGCGCCCTGGTGGACCCGGTCGCTCTCACCGAGGAACTGGTCTCCGGCCGCCTGCACGCGGTGCTGGACGTCACCGAACCCGAGCCGCTGCCCGCCGACTCGCCGCTGTACGACCTGCCCAACGTGTTCCTCACCCCGCACATCGCCGGCTCCCTCGGCAACGAGCTGGCGCGCCTCGGCAGCATTGTCGTCGACGAGCTGACCCGCTTCGCCACCGGACTGCCGCCGGTCCACGAGGTCCGGCGCGCGGATCTGGCCCGTGTCGCCTGACCTCCACGCCTTCCGCGCGCCCCGCCGCGCGGAAACCATGGGATACGGTTTCACCACCGGCGGGGTGCGGGACCCCGGCCCGTCCGGCGGGAGAGTCGCCGACGCGGCAGTCGCTACGGTCAAGGAGTCGCCACGGTGAGTCAGCGCAAGGTGTCGGGCGACTCCGCAGGACGGGCCACGATCCGGGACGTGGCCCAGCGCGCGGGTGTCTCCGTCGCCAGTGTGTCGCGCGTCCTGTCCGGCAACTACCCGGTCTCGGACGAGCTGCGCCGCCGGGTGATGAAGGTCGTACAGGACCTGGACTACGTCACCAACGCGCACGCCCGCTCCCTGGCCGGCGGCGGTACGCCCACGGTGGCCATCCTCCTGAACAACATCACCGGTGCCGCCTTCGCCCATGTCGCCAAGGGTGTCGAGGGTGCCGCCTCGCTTCGCGGCTGGCTCTCGCTGGTCGGCACGACCGGGGACGACCCGGAGCGGGAACTCGCCCTGGTCAACCTCATGCGGCAGCAGGGCGTCGCCGCGGTGGTCCTGCTCGGCGGGGCGTACGACTTCGACGAGTACCAGGTCCGGATGGCGAGGTTCGCCCGCTCCCTGGACGCGGCGGGCTCGCACCTCGTCCTGGTGGGCAGACCGCCGCTGGAGGGCAACGTCCCCGCCACGACGGTCGACTACGACAACGAGGGCGGCGCCTACGCCATGGC
Organism: Streptomyces sp. SAS_270; assembly: GCF_052543295.1. Lineage (NCBI taxonomy): Bacteria > Bacillati > Actinomycetota > Actinomycetes > Kitasatosporales > Streptomycetaceae > Streptomyces > Streptomyces sp. SAS_270. Next base: position 83,401 of record NZ_JBMNDS010000019.1, on the reverse strand, counting down.
CAGCCACCTGCTGTCCGCCGGCCACCGCCGCGTCCTCATCCTGCCGGGCCACGCCGAACTCACCACCGCCCAGGGCCGTTTGAGGGGCGCCCGGCGCGCCTTCGAGGCGTACGGAGTGCCGTTCGACCCGGGCACGGTGATCCACGGCAGCTACGACTACGAGCACGGCTACGACGCGGTCGAGCAGAGCCTGCGCGAGGGGCTGGACTTCACGGCCGTCCTCGCGGGCACGGACGTGGTCGCCGCCGGCGCCATGCAGGCGCTGCGCTCGGCCGGGCTCAGGGTGCCCGAGGACGTGTCGATCGTCGGCTACGACGACATTCCGCTGGCCTCCCAGCTCACGCCGCAACTGACCACCGTGCACGTCCCGTACGAGGAGATGGGCCGGGTGGCGCTGCGCGCGGTCGCCGACCGGCGCGAAGGCGGTGCGGGCCGCCGCCGTAGCGGGGACGGCGACCACCTGGTCCTGGGCACGCATGTCGTCGTACGCCAGTCGGTCTGCCCGCCGAGCCGACGCCCGTAACGTCTCCCGCACTCTGTTACGTAAACGTTTTCTTACCGTTCTCGCTCTCACCCGACGCTCCACGCGTCACCCGAGGCCAGCCGCTCACCCCACCCCTGCATGGCGCTGACCTGCCGAGATTCACATTCCCCCAACTCCCTCGGGTCAACCTTCGACCTAACCTCCCGGACAACCCCGCGTAACAATTTTCCGGGGACCTCTTGCTCGCGACTGGCCGATAGGCCTACCGTCCACGGCAACCGCTTTCTACATCTTCCGCTTGGCCACTCCCCCCGCAACCGCGTGCCGATGCATTCCGGCCGCCGTTCCTGGCCGACACCGAGCCGCCGTCCTCTCGTTCTGAGAACGCCTACTCCGAAGGATCAGGGTCAGATGAACTCCACCAGCCCCCGCAAAAGGGCCGTCCGCGCCGCTGTCGCGGGCCTCGCGCTGACAGGTCTGCTCGCCGCGTGCGGCGGGTCCGGCTCCGGAGACTCCTCGTCGTCCGGTCCGGTCACCCTGCCCTTCTGGGGCTGGGCCAACGGCCAGGAAGCGGTTGTCAAGGCGTTCAACGCCGGCCACAAGGACATCAAGCTCAAGTACACGAAGGTCACCGACCAGCTGACCATGCAGAAGCAGCTGACCAACGCCGTCAAGGCGGGCAACGCGCCCTGTCTGGTGCAGAACACCGCCGAGTACGTGACCACATGGGTGTCGCAGGGCGCGCTCGCCGACATCACCAAGTACGTCGAGGCCGACAAGGACAAGTTCAACGCAGGCGCCTGGGCCGGCGCAGGGGTGCAGGGCAAGATCTACGGCGTTCCGACCAGTTCGGCGCCCGCCTTCACCATCTACCGCACCGACCTCTTCGCGAAGTACGGCCTGAAGGCACCCGCGACCTGGGACGACTTCATCGCCGCGGGCAAGGTGCTGAAGAAGCACGGAATCAAGATCACCAACTACGCCGGTGAGGACCCCAGCACCCTTGAGGTGCTCGCCATGCAGGCCGGAGCGCACTGGTACTCCATCGACGGCAACGCGTGGAAGGTGAACTTCCAGGACGCGGGCACCCTCAAGGCCGCCAAGGTGATCCAGGACATCATCGACAACGGCCTCAACTCCAAGCTCTCCTTCGCGGACTACGCGGCTGTGCAGCGCAACTACGACAACGGCGGCACCGCGACCCGGCAGATCTCCACCTGGCAGATGGCCGGCATGGTGCAGAACTTCACCAAGTCGAACGGCAAGTGGGCCCTGTCCCCCTGGCCGACGTTCGACGGCGCCGCGGCGAAGACTCCCGCAGGCACCAACCAGAGTGGCGGCCTGACCCTGGTGACCAAGCAGTGCAAGAACCAACAGCAGGCGGCCGAGGCGGCGTTGTGGATGTCCACCAACACCGGCCCGGTCAAGACGATGGCGAGCCCGGAGACCGGCAACGGCGTGATGCCCGCGCTGGCCGACAGTGACTCGTACGTGGGAGAGGCGATCTCCGACAAGCTGCTCGGCGACAACTACGAGCCCGGCAAGAAAGTCGTCACGGACAGCCTGTCCACCGTCACGACCGACTGGACCTTCGGTCCTGACTGGACCGCGATGTTCACGGAGTTGCAGAGCGGCTGGGCGAAGGTCATGAACAAGGAGCAGAAGGTCACCGATCTGCTGGCGCACATGCAGGAGTGGACGGTCAAGGACCTCAAGTCCCGCGGCATCAGCGTCAAGGGCTGAGGCACGCCCGATGATCCGCTCCCAGCGCTGGAAGGGCGCCGCCTTCACGGTGCCCTTCCAGCTCGGCTTCGTGTTCCTGTACGTGATCCCGATCGGCTACGCCGTCTACCAGTCGCTCTTCCTTGAGCAGCAGTCGGGCCTCGGGCTCGGCGGTGCGACGGAGAAGTTCGTCGGTCTGGACAACTACCAGCACGGCCTGACCGACTCGGCGTTCCTCAACTCCGTGCTCCGGGTCGTCCTGTTCGCCTGCGTCCAGATTCCGGTGATGCTCGCCGTCAGCCTGGTGCTCGCCCTGTGTCTGGACGCGCTCACCTCGCGGGCGGCCGGGCGCTTCCGGATCCTGCTGCTCATTCCGTACATGATCCCCGGGGTGGTCGCCGCCATCGTGTGGATCAACCTCTACAGCCCGGATGTGGGCCCGTTGACCCCGCTCGGCGACCTGTTCGGCTTCTCCTGGAACTTCTTCGCACCCTCGATGGTCTGGCCGTCCATCGGCAACCTGCTGACCTGGCACGGCATCGGCTACAACATGGTGATCATCTACTCGGCGCTGCAGGGCGTGCCGCGCGAGCTGTTCGAGGCCGCACGGCTCGACGGCGCCTCCGAACTCCGTATCGCGCGAAGCATCAAGATCCCGCACGTGCGCGGGGCCCTCGTCCTGACCGGCATGCTGTCGATCATCCAGATGCTGCAGATCTTCAACGAGCCGGCGCTGTTCCGCAACGTGACCCCACAGACGGTCGACGACAGCTTCACGCCGATCATGGTCATCTACAACCAGGCGTTCAACGCGGGCAACTACCACTACGCGGCGGCCCTTTCGGTGCTGCTCGCCCTCATCCTCGGTATCGCCTCCTTCCTCTTCTACCGGCTGACCTCGAAGGAGGCCGACTGACCATGCTGACGGACACCCGCAGCGAAGACACCACCGAGCGGCCCCCGACGCGCCCCGTCCGGCGGCTCACCCGTCCCGACCGCGCGGCCACCGGCCGAGGCGGCCAGCGCTTCATCATGATCGGCCTGGCCCTGGGAAGCGCCTACAGCCTCTTCCCGGTGTACTGGCTGATCGTCGCCGCCACCAAGGACCGCACCGGGCTGTACCAGACCAACGGCCTCTGGTTCTCCGGCATGCACCTCTGGGACAACCTGCATCAGCTCTTCACCTACCACGACGGCATCTTCCTGCGCTGGACAGCCAACTCGTTCCTGTATGCCGGCGTCGGCTCCCTCGGCGGCACACTCATCGCGCTCGCCACCGGCTACGGCCTGGCGCGGTTCGAATTCCCGGGCCGCGGCGCGGTGTTCGCGTGTGTCGTGGGCTCCTTCCTCATCCCGATCGCCCTGCTCACCCTCCCCCTCTATCTCCTGTTCTCGGAGATCGGGCTGGTGGACACCCCCTGGGCCATGCTCATCCCGTGCCTGATCAACCCGTTCAGCGTGTACCTGGCCAAGGTCTACACGGAGTCCTCGATCCCCTTCGAACTCCTGGAGGCGGCCCGCCTGGACGGTGCCGGCGAGCTGCGGATCTTCTTCAGCATCGTGCTGCGGATGATGACGACGGGCGGCGCCACCGTCTTCCTGCTCGCCTTCGTCCAGACCTGGAACGCCTTCTTCCTCCCGCTGACCGTGCTCCGCGGCGAGGAGAACTGGACGCTGAACATCGGCCTGTACAACTGGAGCGGCAAGCGTCTGGAGTCAGGCATCGACCTGACCAGCCTGGTGCTGACCGGCGCACTCCTGTCGATCGTGCCGCTCGCCGTGATGATGACGGCGATGCGCCGCTACTGGCGGACCGGCGTCACGCTGGGAGCCCTCAAGTGACCGTGGCGCACAATCCCGTCATCCGTGGCTTCGCCCCGGACCCCTCGCTGGTCCGGGCGGGCGACTGGTACTACGTCGCCACCAGCTCCTTCGAGTGGTTCCCCACGATCCCCGTCCACCGCTCCCGCGACCTGGCCCACTGGGAGTACGCGGGCCATGTCCGGGGCGCCGTCCCGGGCGACTCGCTGGCCGGGGTGCCGGACTCGGGAGGCATCTGGGCCCCTTCCCTGAGCTGGGACGGCGAGCGGTTCTGGATGGTCTACTCGATCGTGCGCTCGGTCGGCACCCGCTACTTCGACCTCGACACCTACGTCACCACGGCCACGCAGGTCGAAGGGGAGTGGACGGCACCGCGCCGGGTCGCCGGCCACGGCTTCGACCCCGCGCTCTTCCACCACGAAGGACGCCTGTGGCTGCTCAACATGCAGAGCGACCACCGCCCCTCGGGGCAACGCTTCGCCGGAATCGTGCTGACCGAACTCGACCGTGACACCCTCACCCCGCTCGGCGACACACGTCTGCTGCTCCAGCACGAACGGCTCATCGAGGGACCGAAGCTGCTGTACCGCGACGGCTGGTTCCACCTCGTGCTCGCCGAGGGCGGAACCGGTTTCGAGCACGGCGTCCTGACGGCACGCAGCCGCGAGATCACGGGCCCGTACGAACTCGACAGCCGCCCCCTGCTGACCACACGGGACGACCCCTCGCACCCCCTCCAGAAGGCCGGTCACGCGGAACTGGTGCAGACCCCGACCGGCGAGTGGTTCCTCAGCCACCTCACGGCCCGCCCCCTCCACACCGCAAAAGGCCCCCGCTGCACCCTGGGACGCGAGACGGCGATCCAGGCGGTGACCTGGGACGACGACGGCCGGCCCCGACTGCGCCAAGGCGGTTGGCACCCCGAGATCGACGTGGAAGTACCCGACCCCCCAGCGCCACCCGCACATCCCTCCCCCTCCCCCTCCCCCTTCCTCGAAGCCGCCACGCCGTCCTGGCCCTGGAGCACCCTGCGCGGCTACCCCGACCCCTCCTGGGCCGACACCTCGGCGCGCCCCGGCTGGATCCGACTGCGCGGCCGCCAGGGCCCGGAGTCCCTCTGGGACCAGAGCCTGCTGGCCAGACGCATCACGGAACACCACGCCGAGGCCGAGGTGACGATCGAGGCGAGCCCGCGCACCTTCACTCAGGCAGCCGGTCTGGCGCTCTGGTACAACACGGAGTCCTTCCTGACCCTCGATCTGACCTGGGCGGAGTCCGCGGGCGAACCGCAGCGCGGCCAGCAGTGGCAGGGCGGGGGCCGTACCGTGCTCAGCCTCCTGGAACGCGACCCGGAGGGCACCAGGCAACTGGCTGTCGTCGACGTGGACGCGGGAACCCCGGTCACCCTGGGTGTGACGGTGGAAGGCACCGACGCCCAGTTCTGGCACGTCCGGAACGAGACGCGCACCCCGATCGGCCCGCCGCTCGACATGACCCGCCTCTCCGACGACCACGGCCCCAAGCTGCGCTTCACCGGCTCCTTCGTAGCCCTTCGCGCCCACGACCTCGTCGACGCGGCCTTCACGGCGGATTTCACCGACTTCCGGCTGACCTGCACGGCCGGCTGACGTTCGACCCTTCGAAATTTTCGCCGAGCCCCATCCTCCAAATCCCTACTCCTTCACGCCGCGTTGAGGCAGGTCTAGGGTAGGAAGCGCTTGCTATGCGGTGCGTGGCGCCGACGCGCGAGCGACGCAGTTCGAAAATTTCGTCGGCCCACGGGACGGGGCCTGAGAGATGGAGTCGCGATGGCGCGTGGCGGGAGCGTGACGACCGGGCCGACACTGGCCGTCGTGGCCCGCGAGGCCGGGGTGTCGGTGCCCACCGCCTCGAAGGTGGTCAACGGACGGGAGGACGTGGCGCCGGAGACCCGCCGCCGGGTCACCGAGGCGCTCGACCGGCTCGGGTACGTTCGCAGGCCCCGCTTCGACGCGGCCAAGGCGCCGGGTCTGGTCGACCTCGTCGTGCACTCGCTGGACAGTTCCTGGTCGGGCGCGGTGCTGCACGGCGTCGAGGAGGCGGCGTACGACACGGGCCTGGAGGTGGTGGTCTCCGCCGGCCTGACCCGGACGCGGGCCGGTCACCCCGACCGCGACTGGCTGGACAAGCTCACCGCACGCGGCTCGGCCGGAGTCCTGTTCAACCTGGCCGAGTTGACCCCGGCGCAGTACGCCTGGCTCGACCAGCACCGCGTCCCGTTCGTGATGATCGACCCGGTGCACGAACCGCCGCCGGGCGTGGTGTCGGTGGGCGCGGCCAACTGGCAGGGCGGGGTGACGGCGACCGAGCACCTCCTGTCCCTGGGTCACGAGCGCATCGCCGTCATCGGCGGTTACCGCCGCAAGATGTGCAGCAGCGCCCGCGTCTCCGGTTACCGCTCCGCGCTGGCCACGGCCGGCATCCCGCACCGCCCCGAGTACATCCGCTACGGCAGCTTCAGCGAGGACGGCGCCCACCGCCGCATGCTGGAACTCCTCAGCCTCCCCGAGCCGCCCACGGCCGTCTTCGTCTGCTCCGACAAGATGGCACTGGGCGTCTACCAGGCCCTGACCGAACGGGAGTTGAGCGTGCCGGACGACATCAGCGTGGTCGGCTTCGACGACCTGCCCGAGGCCCGCTGGACGAGACCGTCGCTGACCACGGTCCGCCAGCCCCTGTCGGAGATGGCGTCGACGGCACTGCACCTGCTGGTACGCATGATGGCGGGCGACCGCCCGGAAAGCACCCGCACAGAACTCTCCACCCGCCTGGTGCACAGATCGAGCACGGCCCCACCCGACCAGAACGCACCCACAGCACCCCACCGGCCGTGACAACGGCCGCCACACACCCGCAGCAACCCACCGGCCGGCGTTGACAACGGCCCCCACGCACCCGCAGCCGCGAAAGCACGGCAGGGGACGGGCCGGAACGTCCGCCCGCAGCGGATGGCGCGTCAACACCCTCCACCCATAACGCAACCGATTCCGCGCCAGACCGAGGACGGATGCTCCGGCCCGGCCCCGACCCACCCACCGGCGGCGGCGGCAGCAGCAGGCGACCCCCCTGCCGAGTGACCGATTCCTTCAAGACCCGCCCCCGCCCCCCGCCTACCGTGGCCACATGACCAAGACTCCACGATTCGACGTGATCGGCCTGGTCGTCTCCGACCTGGCCGCCTCCCTCGCCTTCTACCGCCGCCTCGGCCTCGTCTTCCCCGACGGCTCCGAGACCCAGCCGCACGTCGAGGCGGAACTGCCGGGCGGACTGCGGCTGGCCCTGGACACCGAGGCGACGGTCCGCTCGTTCCACCCCGGGTGGCGGCCCCCGGCCGGAGGGGGCCGGATCTCGCTGGCGTTCACCTGTGACTCACCGGCCGAGGTGGACTCGGTGTACGAGGACCTCGTCGGCGCGGGCCACCACGGCGAGCTCAAGCCGTGGGACGCCTTCTGGGGCATGCGGTACGCCGTGGTGCACGACCCGGACGGCAACGGCGTCGACCTGTTCGCCGCGCTACCCGCGACCCAGTAGCTCCCCGAGCGTCCGCCCCGCCAACTCCCGTACGTCCCGCGCCAGATGGGCCTGATCCGCGTACCCGCAACGGACGGCCGTCTCCGCGAAGGACACCCCTTCCCGGGCCAGCGCAAGCGCCCGCTGGAGCCGCAGCACACGGGCCAGCGTCTTGGGTCCGTACCCGAAGGCAGCCAGCGAGCGGCGGTGCAACTGGCGTACGCCGAGGCCGAGTTCGTCGGCGGCGGCCGCGACGGGGCGGCCCGCGTCCAGCGCTGCGGCGAGTCGGCGCAGCAGCGGGTCCGCCGGATCGCGGTCGGCCGCCCGTTCCAGGGCCACGTCTTCCAGGGCAGCGACGGGGTCGGCGGCCGCGTCCACACGTGCGGTGAGGCGTCGTACCTCCGAGGCGGGCCACAGATCGGCCAACTCGACGCGAAGGTCACGCAGTTCGCAGGCCGGCACCCCCAGCAGGGCGGGCGCGGTGCCGGGAGGGAACCGCACGCCCGCCCACCGCACGGGCCGCTCCCCCGCGACCGGGACGTACGCGTGTGTGTCCGGCCCGGCGACCAGCAGCCGCCCCTCGCTCCACAGCAGGTCCATGCACCCGTCGGGCAGCACGGGCCGGATCACGGGATCGTCCGGGGAGCCCAGCGTGCGGCTCCACACCACCGCGCCCGGGAACCTGGACGCCTGCTCCACGTACACACCCACCACGCTACGCGGCGCGCGCCCGATGTTCCTGCGGGCTGACGCCGTACACCCGCTTGAAGGCGTTGGACAGCGCGAACGCGCTGCCGTAGCCGACCTGCCGGGCGATCGCCTCAAGCGTGTCGTCGGTGTCGCGCAGCCGGTCGGCGGCGAGGGCGAGCCGCCAGCCGGTCAGGTAGGTCATCGGGGGCTCGCCGACGAGTTCGCTGAAGCGGCGGGCCAGCGCGGCCCGCGAGACCCCGGCCTTGGCGGCGACGGTGGCGACCGTCCATGGGTGGGCGGGGTTGTCCTGAAGCAGCCGCAGCACCCGCCCGACGACGGGGTCGGCGAGCGCCCGGTACCAGGCGGGCGTGGCGGCCTCGGGACGCGAGAACCAGGCGCGCAGCGCGGCGATGACGATCAGGTCGAGCAGCCGGTCGAGGACCACCTCCTGCCCGGGCTCGTCGCGCACGATCTCCTCGGCGAGGATCGGCGTGAGCGGGCACTCCCACACGTCGGGGGTGAGCGTCAGCAGCGGCGGCAGGGCGTCCAGCAGCCGTCCGTGGACCTCGCCCTGCATCATGTAGGTCCCGATCAGCATCACCGCGGAGCCGTCGAGCCGGTCGCCCCAACTGCGTACGCCGAGGTCCCAGTGGCCCTTCAGGGACCGTCCGTCGGGGTAGCTGCACTCGCCGCCGGGCAGGATGACGGCCTGCGGTGCGGTGGCCGGGTCGTCGGCGCAGGTGTACGGGTCGGGGCCGCGGGTGATGGCGAGGTCGCCGGCCCGCAGCCGCACGGGCTCTCCGCCGTCCGGCATGATCCAGGAGTCGCCGCGGACCATGAGGACGACCGTCAGCGGAGCGCGGTCCTCCACCCGCACGCACCACGGCGGGTCGAAGCAGGCGCGGATCATGAAGGCGCCCCGGGCGCGTGGGCCCTCCAGCAGGCCGGCGAGGGGGTCCCCCCGCGTGAGCGTGGTCGAGCGTGGAGGAGCGTCCATGGCGTCAGCGTAGACGCCCGGGGCCGGGCGCCGTAGACGTCGGCTTATGGGAATGAGTCCTTCAGCGATGTTCCCGTGCCGGGCACGGAAGTTGACTGAACGGCATGACGGAAAACACGGCAGGTACGCAGGACATGACGGTGTTGGTCACGGGGGCCTCGGGGCGCACGGGCCGCCGGGTCGCGGAGGCGGCGCGGGCCGCAGGTCTCACGGTACGGGCGGCCTCGCGCGCCCAGGGATTCGACTGGGAGGACCGGTCGACGTGGGCGGATGCACTGCGGGGCGCCGACGCGGCGTACCTCGTCTTTCCCTCGGACGTCGGCTCGCCCGCGGCGGCCACGGCGGTCGGCGCGCTCGCCGCGGAGGCGGTCGGGCTCGGCGTACGGCGGCTGGTGCTGCTGTCGTCGCGGGGCGAGGAGCGGGCCCGGCCGACGGAGGAGGCGCTCAGGGAGTCCGGCGCGCACTGGACGGTCGTACGGGCCGCGTGGTTCGCGCAGAACTTCAGCGAGGGCCCGCTCGTGGAGGGGCTGCGGCATGGGGAACTGGTGTTCCCGGCGGGTGAGGTGCGGGAACCGTTCGTCGATGTGCGGGACATCGCGGACGTCGTGGTGGCCGCGCTCACGGCGGGTGACCGGTACGTCGGCCAGGACCTGGCGGTGTCGGGGCCGCGGCTGCTGACGTTCCGGGACGCGGTCGCGGAGATCGCGCGGGCGACGGGCCGCGAGCTGACGTACACCCCGGTGACGGCCCGCGCGTACGGCGGGAACCTCGCGGGGTTCGGGGTGCCGCCCGAGGAGGTCGAGTTCCTCGTGGAGCTCTTCGAGAGCCTCCTCGACGGCCGCAACTCCTACCTCTCCGACGGTGTCCAGCAGGTCCTGGGCCGCGCGCCGCGCGACTTCACGGACTTCGTTCGGGAGGCCGCGGCGGCAGGCGCCTGGAAGGAATAGGCAGCCTCCCCCGTGGGTCACTCCCCCCGTAGGTCACTCCTCCGGAGGACGGGGCGGCGGCGCGTCCCCGTTCTTGTGCGGATGCGGATGCGGGTGCGGATGGGGATGCGGCTGATGATGGGTGTTCTTCGCGTGCGTGCGCAGCCGGGACGTGACGTCCTCGGGCGGCAGGAAGCGGGACCAGCGCTCCGGGAACTCGGAGGGCATGTCCGGGTCGTCGGGGTCGGCATCGAAGTCGGAGTCGGCGGCGCGGGAGGCCGCGGCGCGCGCGACGTACTCGGCGGCCTGCTCCTGGCGCAGCCGCTCGTTGGCGGCGCGGGCCGCGGCCGTGGCGGCGGCCGGCCAGATCCGGTCGATGGCGGCGTTGACCGCGGCGCCTACCAGCACCGCGAACGCGGACACACCGATCCACAGCAGGACGGCGACGGGCGCGGCGAGCGAGCCGTAGATCGTGGGGCCCTCGACGGTGTTGGTGAGGTAGATGCGGAGCAGGAAGCTGCCGAGCATCCACATGCCGAGGGCGACGAGGGCGCCGGGGACGTCCTCGACCCAGGGCGAACGCACGGGCACGGACACGTGGTAGAGCGTGGTCAGGAAGACGATCGAGAGCACGATGACGACGGGCCAGTACAGGATCTGCACGACCGTCGTCGACCAGGGCACGATCTTCACCACGGCGTCCGGGCCCGCGACCATCAGCGGCAGCGCCACCGAGCCGATGATCAGCGCCACGATGAAGAGCAGGAACGACATCAGTCGGGTCTTGACGATGCCACGGGCGCCGTCGAGGCCGTACATGACGGTGATGGTGTCGATGAAGACGTTGACCGCGCGGGACCCGGACCACAGGGCGAACAGGAAGCCGATGGAGATGACGTCGGGGCGGCCGCCCTTCATCACGTCGTCCAGGATCGGCTGGGCGATCTGTGTGACGCCCTTGTCGGACAGGACCGTGCGGGAGGCCTCCAGGAGGTTGGACTCCAGGCTCGCGATGGTGTCGGCACCGGTCCAGTCGTCCACGTAGCCGAGCAGGCCGATCATGCTCAGCAGCAGTGGCGGTACGGACAGCAGCGTGAAGAAGGCCGCCTCCGCCGCGAGGCCGAGGATGCGGTACTCCATGCACGAATTGACGGTGTCCTTGACCAGCAGCCAGGCGGTCCTGCGCTTGGAGACGTTCCGGTAGAGGGCACGGGCCCGGTGGAGACGGCCGCGGGGGCTCTCGGGTGGTTCACTTGCTGGCTGCACGCCCTAAAGGTATCCGCAGTGCCGGGCCCCACTCACCCTCCGGTACGACGGCCCGCGCGGGGCGGGCCCCCGCCCCTCCCGTTCCGAGGCCGTTCCACCGGAAATCCGCCGGAATCACGGCGCGCGGCACCTGCCCGGGAAACCTGGTGACCTGCCCGTACCGAGGAGTAGGTTCGCAGACATGGCAGCCAGCACGCACGAAGTGACCAACCAGGTTCCGCCCCTGGTGGGCTATGACGTCTACTCCGCCGACCGGGCGCTGACGGAGGCCGTCGAGCGGCATCTCGAACCCCGGCTCCTGGACGAGGCGCGCGACGAACTGTCGGCCCTCGGACGTACGTCGGGTTCCGCGCAGGTCCAGGAGTGGGGGGTGCTCGCCAACGAGAACCCGCCGAAGCTGCGGACGCACGACCGCTACGGGCACCGCATCGACGAGGTCGAGTTCCATCCGTCCTGGCACCGGCTGCTCGGCAAGGGTGTCTCGGCGGGGCTGACCTCGGCCTGGGCGCGGCCCGGCGGGCATGTGCGGCGCGCGGCCGCGTTCGTGGTCTGGACGCAGGTCGAGGCGGGCAACGGCTGCCCGCTGTCGATGACCCACGCGGCGGTGCCCGCGCTGCGCACGGACCCGGAGTTGGCCGCCGAGTGGGAGCCGCGGCTGACCTCGACGGTCTACGACCAGGGGCTGCGGCCCGCCGCGCAGAAGGCCGGCGCGCTCTTCGGCATGGGCATGACGGAGAAGCAGGGCGGCAGTGACGTCCGCGCGAACACCACGACGGCGCGGCCGCTCGCCGAGGACGGCACGTACGAGCTGACGGGCCACAAGTGGTTCTGTTCGGCGCCGATGTCGGACGGTTTCCTCGTGCTGGCGCAGGCTCCGGGCGGGCTGACGTGTTTCCTCGTGCCGCGCGTCCTGGCGGACGACACGCGCAACGTGTTCCGCATCCAGCGGCTCAAGGACAAGCTCGGCAACCGCTCCAACGCCTCCAGCGAGGTCGAGTTCGAGGGGACCTGGGCGCGCCGGGTCGGGGACGAGGGGCGAGGGGTGCGCACCATCATCGAGATGGTCGCGGCGACCCGGCTGGACTGCGTGCTCGGTTCGGCGTCGCTGATGCGCCAGGCCGTCGCGCAGGCGGTCCACCACAGCACCTATCGCGAGGCCTTCGGCGGCCGGCTGCTCGACAAGCCGCTGATGCGCAACGTGCTGGCGGACCTGGCGCTGGAGTCGGAGGCGGCGACCACGCTGGCGCTGCGGCTGGCGGCGGCGTACGACGACGGGGGTGAGCAGGAGCGGGCGTTCCTGCGCCTCGCGGTGCCGGCGGCGAAGTACTGGGTGACCAAGCGCTGTACGCCGGTGGTGGCGGAGGCGGCGGAGTGCCTGGGCGGCAACGGGTACGTGGAGGAGTCCGGCATGCCGCGGCTGCTGCGCGAGTCGCCGCTCAACTCCGTCTGGGAGGGGGCGGGCAACGTGCAGGCGCTGGATGTGCTGCGCGCGATCCAGCGGGAGCCGCAGGCGCTCAACGCCTTCCTCCTGGAGGTCGGTCAGGCGCGCGGCGCCGACCATCGCCTCGACGCGGCGATCAAGAACCTGCTGACCGAACTCGCCGACCTGGAGGGCATCGAGGGCCGCGCCCGCCGTCTGGTGGAGCGCATCGCGCTGGTGCTCCAGGGTTCGCTGCTGGTGCGGTACGCGCCCGCGGAGGTCGCCGACGCGTTCTGCGCCTCACGACTGGGCGGCGACTGGGGTGCGGCCTTCGGGACACTGCCGCACAGTCTGGATCTGGCCACCGTGGTGGAGCGGGCCCGGCCGGTGTCCTAGGACCTGTTCGGCCGATCAAGGCGCAGAGGAGCAACGGCTCCTGGCCGACACCGGTGAGCGGGGTCTGGTGCGTGCAGCTGCAAGGCGGAGGAGGGAGTCGACGCGGAGCGTCGGCGACCGACGACAACGCCGCAGATGAGCGTGCCAGACCCCACGTCTGCGGCATGATCGGCCGGACAGGTCCTGGCCGAGAGCGGAACCTACGCCGTACGGGGGTGGTGCTGCGCCGACACGGCACCACCCCCGCGTGCTGGCCCCGTTCAAGGAGCACGGACGCCGTACAGGCGGCGTTGTTCAAGTTTCTGACGCCGTACGGCTGTTCGCCAGGGTTGCAAGGGGTTGCAACTTTTCTGCCTCTGCCGCCGAAGTGTGTCCGTCCACCCCGGGCGGGCGGCACTATGAGAGCCACAGTCGGCGGGGCACCTGGGAGGCTTGGCCGAAAAGAGCCGAGCAACCGGTTGTTCGCGGACCGTCCGGGAGGATCCAGTGGTGCACTCGCCGATCGACGTGACGCGGCTCGCCGCCCTGGACGCCGCGCAGGCGGCCCGCGTGCTCGGCGAGGTGCGCACCGCCACGCTCTCCGGGCAGCGCACCCGGGTCGCGCCGCGCCCGGTCATCGAGGCGTCCTGGGAACGGATGCTGCGCTGCGGCGTGGACCCGGACCACGACTTCCGTGCCGGGCTGCTCAGCCGCGACGAGGTCGAGCGGCGCCGGCAGACCTCCCGGTTGCGGCATGTCATGCCGGTGCTGCGCGAGGGACTGCTGTCGGTCGCGGACGTCTCGCAGCACATCATGGTCGTCGCGGACGCCGAGGGCCGGGTGCTGTGGCGGGAGGGCTGCTCGGCCGTGCTGCGCAAGGCGGACGGCCACGGTTTCGAGATAGGCGCGGACTGGCGCGAGGACGTCGTCGGCACGAACGGTGTCGGCACTCCGCTGGTCGCCCGCCGTCCCGTCCAGGTGTTCTCCGCCGAGCACTTCGTGCGCACCCACCTCACCTGGACGTGCACGGGCGCCCCGATCACCGATCCGCGCGACGGCTCCCTCATCGGCGTCGTGGACGTGAGCGGCCCGCTGGAGACCCTCCACCCGGCCACGCTCGCCCTGGTCGACTCGGTGGCCAAGCTCGCCGAGTCGCGGCTGCGGGAGATGCATCTGACCTCGCTGGAGCGGCTGCGCGCGGTCGCGGCGCCGGTGCTGGCGCGGCTCGGGGGACGTGCGCTCGCCGTGGACACGGACGGCTGGACCGCGGCGGTCACGGGAATGGCGTACACGAACCGGCTGGCGCTGCCCAAGGCCCTGTCCCCCGGGCGGAGTTGGCTGCCGCCGATCGGGCTGTGCTCGGTGGAGCCGCTGCCCGGCGGCTGGTTGGTCAGGGCCGCCGACGAGCCGGTGTCCCGGGGCGCGACGCGGATCGTGCTCGACCTGGCGCAGCCGCGCCGCTGGTCGCTGAGCGTCTCGTCCGGCTCCGGCACCTGGACGCACGAACTGAGCCCCCGCCACGCCGAGTTGCTCTACCTGCTGGCCGTCCATCCCGCCGGCCGTACCGCCTCGGGCCTCGCGGACGACCTGTTCGGCGACCCCGGCCGCACGGTCACGGTCCGCGCGGAGATGTCCCGCGTACGCCGGTATCTCGGGGCGCTGCTGGAACACCGGCCGTACCGCTTCAGCGAGGCCGCCGAGGTCGAGGTCGTGCTCCCCGAGGACCCCCTCGACCTGCTGCCGCACTCCACTGCGCCCGCGGTGCGACGGGGACAGGGAACGCCGTGGGGCGCGGGGCGCCTGTAGTCGCGGCGTTCCGAGGTCGTACGTCACCGAAGCCGTACGCCGAAGTCCCGGGGGGGGGCCCCGAGATGTCGCGGCCGCCGCCCTGCACTCACACTCCGGGGATCTCCCGGGCCCGGAAGGCGGCCCGGACGGTGTCGGCGGCGGACGTGCCGTACATCTTCCGGGCGGTGGCGATCGTCGTGAGCGCCGCGTCCGTGAAGCTCGTGTCGGGCGCGAAGCCGAACTGCGCGTTCACGATGATCCGGTCGGCCTCGCGCGCACCCAGCGCGCCCCGGATGTCGAACAGCGCCCGGGACCAGATCTCGCCGTCGGCGTGCACCTCGCCGACCTTGTCGCCGTACACCTTGTTCCCGTCGACGCGCCGCAGACAGTGCGGAGCCGTCGAGGTGTACGCCACCGAGTCCCAGTCGGCGACGCACGCGAGATCCGTCCTGCGCGGCCAGCCGTACTTGGCGTCCGCGTAGGCGCCGACCGAGACCGCGAGGTAGTCGCCCCAGGCCTCGCCGATGGAGCCCGCCTCCTCGGACGTACCGAAGCCGGGGACCTGGGCGTTGTGCACGGCGTGGCCGTACTCGTGGACGATGACCTCGGCGTCCTCCGCGTCGTCGACACCGCCCTTGCCGAAGCGGATCTCCGCCTTCTTGTCGGTGAAGAAGGAGTTGTCGGCGCCCCACTGGTTGATGCGGACGGGCTGGGCGCGGTCGTTGGCGCCGGGCAGTTCGCTGCCGAAGCCGAGGCTCTGCAGGTACTCCTGGGCCTCGTTGACCCAGAAGTACGCCATCACCTGCTCGAACTGGTCGTCCTTGCGGGTGTACGTGCCGACGTCCGCGATCTTCGCGGAGGCGCCGGTGTCCGATCTGACGTAGACCCACTTGCCGGACAGGCCGCCGGAGGAGTCGAGGTTGCGCAGGGCGGCCAGGGCGTACGCGGAGCCGGGGACCGCCGTGGCGGCGTCCTTCTGGTCGGTGAGGCTCTCGTCGCCCGACGACTGGACGGGGTTGACCATGAAGACGCGCGCCTGCGGGTCGGCGGACGCCGTCGCGGGCGCGGCAAGGGTGGCCAGGGCCACGGCGAGGGTGGCCGTGGTGAGCAGCACGCGGGAGTGTCGGCGTGTCATGCACATCCTCCAGAACATGGGTGGACCGTGGATGCGGGGGGTGACGTTGCGCGGCGAGATCTTGCCCTGTTTACGGGTCTTCCACCAGGCCTGCGGTCACCTGGCGTAGCATCCTCTGACAGGCCCCCCACCCGCCTCTCCGTCAACGCCCTGAGCGTGGGAGGCAGTTGGCCTTCCTCGGGAGGACGCATGAAACACCGCGGCAGGCATCGCCGGCGCAGGAGGGGACAGGCGCTGCGCGCCACCCTCGCCGGAACCGCGCTCGCGCTGACCGCGGCCGCCACGCTGATCAGCACCTCCCAGGCCTCCGGCAGCGGGGCCCCGGGCGCGCTCGCGCCGGTGTCCCAGGCGGGCCCGCTCCGGCTGCACGAGAACCTCGTCGACGCCAGGACGCTGGACACGCTCACGCGCCGGATGGGCGGGAACGTCGGCGTCTCGGGGGTCCTCACCGACACCGATCACGTGATGCGCAACCGGGCGGGCTGCGACACCGCCGAGACGGACGCGCTGCCCGTCGAGCCGACGGCCACGCGCGCGTACTGCTGGGACCGCGCCGACTCGACGTCACCGGGCTGGGTGCCGCGGGCCGTCACCACCTCCGGCGACGCGGACGACGACGGCGCGTGGGGCGAGAACCGGGTGATCCTCGCGGGCTGGACGCACAGCGCGCGCACGGCCGGCACCCCGGCGCGCGACAGGAGCCTGGCCCGGATCGCCGTCATAGACGCGAACGACCCGGACCGCCTCACGTACCGCTGGATCCTCCTCGTGGCCCCGACGGACGGCGGCAAGGACTTCACGGCGGTCCGCTCCCGGCTGTCCGGGATGGTCTGGTACCAGGGCAAGCTGATCGTCACCGCCGAGGGCGGCGCGGACCGCGCGGGCGGCCTGCTCGTCTTCGACCTGCACCGCATCCTGAAGGCCGACGCGGCCGACAGCGCGATCGGCAGGGTGAACGGCGGCTACGCGGCGCACGGCTACCAGTACGTGCTGCCCGCCATCGGCTCGTACACCCCGGCCGGCGGCCGCTGCGACCCGACGACGGACCAGGGCACCCCATGTCCCGGCGCCCTCTCCCTCGACCGCAGTTCGGCGCCCGACAGCCTGGTCGCGAGCGAGCGGATCCCCCAGGGCAGCGACCGCCGCACCCGCCTGTGGCGCTACCCCTTCGGCCTCGGCACGGACACGGCCCGTGGCGGCCTGCTGGCCGGCGACACCCGTGGGCGTGTGGACGCGAGCGAGGCCTACGAGACGAAGGCGACCGGCGTGTCCGGGGTCCTCTCCCACCGGGCCGAGGGCGCGAGCGGGGCCGACTGGTACGTCGACCGCACCTCGGACCACCACGACGTCCTGTGGCGGCAGAGCGGAAGCGGCGCCAAGGCCGCCGAGTGCACCGCGGACCAGTCGCACGCCTGCTGGGGCCGGGGCACCCGCTCCCTGTCGTACTGGGAGCAGACCGGCGAGCTGTGGTCCCTTTCCCCGGACGGCGTGCTCTACGCGGCCCCGCTCACCTCCGTCGAGAAGTCTCTGGAGTAGCCGGTCCCTGCGCCGCCGTGGCCGACCCCTTTCGACAGGCCGCCGGGGAAGATGATTCCCTGGCCCGCATGAGCAACGTCACTGTGACCACCTGGTCCCTGGAGCAGACGGCCCCGACCGACCTGCTCCCCGCGGTCGCCCCGGAGGGGGACGTCCGGATCGTCCGCGCCGAGGTGCCCTCGCCGGAGTTCAGCCGCTTCCTGTACGCGTCCGTGGGCGGGGACATCCTCTGGACCGACCGGCTCGGCTGGACGTACGCGCAGTGGCAGGAGTTCCTGGCCCGGCCCGGCGTGGAGACCTGGGTCGCCTACGACCGGGGCACCCCGGCGGGCTACGTCGAGCTGGACCCGCAGGACGACGGAGCCGTGGAGATCGTCTACTTCGGCCTGATCCCCGCCTTCCGCGGCCGCCGCATCGGCGGCCACCTCCTCGCGTACGGCGCCGCGCGCGCCTGGGACCTGGCCGAGCGGTGGCCGGACCGGGCCGAGACCAAGCGGGTCTGGCTGCACACGTGCAGCAAGGACGGCGAGCACGCCATGGACAACTACCAGCGCCGCGGCTTCAAGCTCTTCGACACGAAGGTCGAGGAGGAGCAGGACGTGGCGGCTCCGGGGCCCTGGCCGGGAGCGTAGGGGTCACTCCTGGACGAGGGGCAGTACCCGGGAGGGCAGCCCCTCGTCCAGGAACTTCTCCAACACCCGAGGCGTCGCCAGGGGGGCCAGCAGCACGATGACACCCGCGCAGAGCGCGACGCCGACGGCACCCGACGCCCAGGTGCCCCACCACTCGGCCAGGGCGATGCAGCTGCCGAGCGGCACGAGACAGACCGTCACGGTCCAGATGTCGCGTCGGGTGGACTGGTCGTCGTGTTCCCTGGCCCACGCTTGCCTGTCGAGGCCCGTGGGAGCCCGGTAACGGGGTCTGGTCCCGACAAGACCGAAGTACACCAGGCATCCCACGTTCAGGGCCAGGAAGAGGATGCCCAGCCAGCCCTGTACGCCCCATGACCAGCCACCCAGGACAGCCGCGCCGGCCCTGGTGCAGGGGGCGATCGACAGCATCACGTACAGCACCAGGAGTGCGGAGAACCTGACGGCGAACTCGGATTCCCTCAGGCGTGTGGTACCGGACCGCCAGCTCTCGTTGCGCGCGATACCGGTGGTGGTGAGCAGTCGCACGGCACGCAGGCACAGGTCCGGCCTGAGCCACCCCAGCAGTCTCACGCGTGCCTCGGACAGGCCCGCCGCCGCCACCAGACGGCGCCCCAGCTCGGCGCCGGTTTCGTCCGGAGGGCCGAAGGAGGTCAGTCGCACTCCGAGATCGGCCAGTCCGCGTCGGCCCTGGCTCAACGACCGGGCCCAACCTCCGGCGTCGCCGAAAAAAGCGTCCAGGTCCGCAAAAAGCGTGGTGTCGACGAGCTCGTTCGGCAGGCTCAGCTCCCTCGGTCCGGCGTCGCCGTAGTCCACCAGGGCGAGCGGCACCACGATGCGAGGGTCGGGCTCCACGCCGGGTGGTGGGGCCGCGCCGGACTCGGCGGCCTTGCGAAGGTGGGCAGCCAGCGCAGTGAAGATGCCCCGCAGTCCCGTCCAGTCTCCACCCTCGCGGTAGGGCCCCATCACCCAGAAGAACTCGCCCCAGCCAGGCCGATAGCGCCGGACCCAGTCCAGCTCTCTGGAGACGTTCCTCTTCACCACCACCAGCCCGCGGTCCCGCAGCAGATCGGACAGGCGGAACGCCGCGTCCTGTGCGATCGCGGGGTCGTCCGACCGGAGCAGTTCACCAAGTGAGTCGATCGCCCTCGGCGTACGGACGGCCCACAGCATCTCCGTGATCAACTCACCGGGCAGACGCAGCTCAGGGGCGAGCACAGCCGCCACCGCGACATCCCCCATGGACGCCAACGCGGCCTTCGCCTCCGGCAGTTGCATGAGCCGCGACGCCAGGAACCGCGCCGCCGACGGCAGATGGGTGGCCGCGAGCGCATGGACCGCCGCCGGTGCCTGCCCGGGCTCGTCGGAGTACTCCGCCGTCACCCGCAGCAGATCGAACACCGCGGCTCCGCGCGGGCGCCGGTCCGCCGCCACCAGCCCGAACGCGGCCACCACGGCGTCCCGCTCGCTCCCTTCGGCCGGCGCCGCGCCGTTCCCGAGGCGCTGGAGGAACATCGTCACGATCTCGTCCGCGAGCGCGTCGTCCACGACCTGAGCGTCGGCCAGGCACTGGAAGGCGAGCAGCTGATCGGCGGCCAGGATCTCGCGCACCACGTCGGAGCAGTCACGGGAGACGACGCCGCACCACAGCCGCACCGTCTCGCGCCAGACCTCCGGGTCCCGGCGGTAGCGCTCCAGCAGCGCGGCAGGCTCGTCGGCGAGGGCCGTGGCCGCCAGGTACTCCTGGAGTGTGAGGTGGGCGAACTGGAAGCGCTCGCCGTTGTCCACGGACAGGAGCAGCCCGCTGCGGTCGACGATCTCGTTGAGCATGCCCTCGGCGTCGTCGGCCGGGCGCCCGTACCGTTCCAGGGTCTCGCGCAGCACCGGCAGCACCTTGTCGTACGGCATCGCGAGCCGGTCGTACGCGTCCGGTGGAACGTCCTGGGCGGCGAGCGCGAGCCGCTGGAGTGCCGCCCGCTTCACGGGCTGGACGAAGTGCGCGTCGCGCTGCCGGTCGCGCAGCAGGCTCACGTTGACCTGCTCGTAGAAGTCGGCCCGGTTGTGCGGCAGGACCTGGCCGGTTCCCGCGTACTCGTAGCTGTAGAGGTACGCGATCATGGTGAGCAGCAGCGGATTGCGGGCCAACGCCATGAGCTGGGGGGTGTCGCGCAGGGCGCCGAGGAGCTGGTCCACGGTGTCCGGCTCCAGGGTAGGGGGCCAGGGCCAGCCCTCCAGGAAGCGGCCGACGAGCCGGTCGTCGAACTCCTCGACGCGCAGGGTCCGCCCGGCCTCATCGTTGAACTCGCCCCGGTAGACGGCGACCCGGCAGGTGACCACGACACGGCAGCGGCCGTACACGGTCATGAACGTCCTGATCGCCGCGGCCACCTGTGGGCGCTGCCCGGTCGGGATCTCGTCGAGGCCGTCGAAGTAGAGGGCGAGCCGGCCCTCGTCGAGGGCGCGTGCGACCCACTTGCCGGCCTTGGGGAAGCCGTGCTCGGCGAAGTGCCCGACGATGTGGTGGACGAGATCGCCGTCTGCCAGGTCCACGGAGCGCAGCGGGAGCAGGACGGGGACGTCGGCCGGCGTGCCGAGATCGACGCGGTGTCTGCGGCGCGGGTCGTACCAGGTGCGCTCGGGCGGCCGGTCGGGCCGGTAGCGCTCGCGGGCCCAGGCCAGCACGGTGTGGCGCAGCAGCATCGTCTTTCCCGCGCCGGGGACGCCGAGCACCACGGCCCGGCGCACCGCGCCCAGCGTGGCACCGGCCTCGCCGCGCTCGGCCGCGGCGCCGAAACCGGACGCGGTGCGCAGCGGGACGTAGACCGATGCCATGTCCATGGCCCTGGCCTCCTCCGGGCGGAAGGAGACGGAGAAGCGGTGATGGCGTTCGTACATCCGGACCGTGTAGCGGCGCAGCGCGGTGCGGGCGAGGAGCGCGCTGCCCGCCAGCCGGTTGTAGAGCGCGGTGGCGACCAGGTCGACGAGATGCTTGAACCAGTCCTTGAGTTTCAGGACGAGGGCGCCGAGGACGAAGGCGATCACGGCAAGAAGCACGTCGTGCGCTCGGTCCCCCATGGACTCCCCCTCCGGCCACCGCGCCGTACCGGAAGGGCAGAATACGAGGGGGCGTCCGCCTGTGTCCCGCACCTGGCGGAAGCCCCTGGCGTACGGTTCCGACCTGGGCCTGAGTGACGAACACCACAGCGTCCCAACATGCGGGACATTCTCGTCCGCATTCTGGACGGTGGTGGACTGCCCCGAGATCCCCGTGACACGCTTCCGTCATGTCTGGAACTGGAATTGCCTTGGTGAGTCGGCGACACGTCGATCTCGGCCGCATGTCCAGCGCCATCTGTCCGGCGCGCTGACGCACTCGCCGGTGGCCTTCGGCCACGGGCCCAGCGCCGCCGTATCCCCCAGTTTCGCGACCCTTGCGCAATGACGCGCCCATACTTCCGTATGCGCCCGTATGCGCAGGTCAGAGCCGCTTTCAGACCTGTCCCGCAGTCCCGAAGGACGTAACAGCCATGGCCGCCACCCCGCAGAATCCCGCCGCGCCCCGCCGCAAGGTGAGCCGTCACCGCGGCGAGGGTCAGTGGGCCGTGGGTCACTTCACCCCGCTCAACGGCAACGAGCAGTTCAAGAAGGACGACGACGGTCTCAATGTGCGGACACGCATTGAGACGATCTACTCCAAGCGGGGCTTCGACTCGATCGACCCCAATGACCTGCGCGGACGTATGCGCTGGTGGGGCCTCTACACCCAGCGCAAGCCCGGGATCGACGGCGGCAAGACCGCGATCCTGGAGCCGGAGGAGCTGGACGACGAGTACTTCATGCTGCGCGTCCGCATCGACGGCGGCCGCCTCACCACCGAGCAGCTCCGCGTCATCGGCGAGATCTCGCAGGAGTTCGCGCGCGGCACCGCCGACCTCACCGACCGGCAGAACGTGCAGTACCACTGGATCCGCATCGAGGACGTACCCGAGATCTGGGAGCGGCTCGAAGCGGTCGGCCTCTCGACCACCGAGGCCTGCGGTGACACGCCCCGCGTGATCCTCGGCTCGCCCGTCGCCGGCATCGCCGAGGACGAGATCATCGACGGCACCCCCGCCATCGAGGAGATCCACCGCCGCGTCATCGGCAACCCCGAGTTCTCGAACCTGCCCCGCAAGTTCAAGACCGCGATCTCCGGCTCGCCCCTCCTGGACGTGGCGCACGAGATCAACGACGTCGCCTTCGTCGGCGTGAACCACCCCGAGCACGGCCCCGGCTTCGACCTCTGGGTCGGCGGCGGCCTCTCCACCAACCCGAAGATCGGCCAGCGCCTGGGCGCCTGGGTGCCGCTCGACGAGGTCGCGGACGTCCATGTGGGCGTCCTGTCGATCTTCCGTGACTACGGCTACCGGCGGCTGCGCACCCGCGCCCGCCTGAAGTTCCTGGTCGCCGACTGGGGTGTCGAGAAGTTCCGCCAGGTGCTGGAGGACGAGTACCTGAACCGGAAGCTCGTCGACGGTCCCGCGCCCGACCAGCCCGTCGCCCGCTGGCGCGACCACGTCGGTGTGCACCGGCAGCAGGACGGCCGCTTCTACGTCGGTTTCGCGCCGCGGGTCGGCCGGGTCGACGGCGCGACGCTCACGAAGATCGCCGAGGTGGCCGCGGCGCACGGCTCCGGCCGGCTGCGCACCACCGTCGAGCAGAAGATGATCGTGCTCGACGTGGCGGAGGACCAGGTCGACTCCCTCGTCGAGGGTCTGGAGGCGCTCGACCTCAGCGTCAGGCCCTCCACCTTCCGGCGCGGCACGATGGCCTGCACCGGCATCGAGTACTGCAAGCTCGCCATCGTCGAGACCAAGGCGCGCGGCGCCGCGCTGATCGACGAACTGGAGCGCCGCATCCCGGAGTTCGACGAGCCGATCACCATCAACATCAACGGCTGCCCGAACGCCTGCGCCCGTATCCAGGTCGCGGACATCGGTCTCAAGGGCCAGCTGGTCCTCAACGACCGGGGTGAGCAGGTCGAGGGCTTCCAGGTGCACCTGGGCGGCGCGCTCGGCCTGGAGGCCGGGTTCGGCCGCAAGGTCCGTGGCCTGAAGGTCACTTCGGAGGAGCTGCCCGACTACGTCGAGCGTGTCCTGACCCGCTTCCGGCAGGAGCGCGAGGACGGCGAGCGGTTCGCCACATGGGCCGCGCGTGCCTCCGAGGAGGCACTGTCGTGAGCGTCGGCGAACGGCCGCGAAAGGAGGGGCCATGAGCGAGCGTGCGGCGCCGTTCTACTGCCCCTACTGCGGTGACGAGGACCTGCGTCCCAGCGAGCAGGGCCACGGCGCGTGGGAATGCGGAGCGTGCAATCGAGCCTTCCAGTTGAAGTTCCTCGGGCTGCTCGCCCGGGGTCTTCAGCACAACACGGGTGGAGGGGACGAGATATGACGACCATTCAGGCAGACACCGACGACACCGAGCTGACCGACGGGCGCGACGCGGAGCTCAAGGCGCTCGCCGAGCAGGCCGGGCGCGACCTGGAGGACGCCTCCGCGCTGGAGATCCTCCAGTGGGCCGCCGACACGTTCGGCAGGAAGTTCTGCGTGACCTCCTCCATGGAGGACGCGGTCGTCGCCCACCTCGCCTCCCGCGCCTTCCCCGGCGTGGACGTCGTCTTCCTCGACACCGGCTACCACTTCCCGGAGACCATCGGCACCCGGGACGCGGTCGAGGCCGTGATGGACGTCAATGTCATCACGCTCACCCCGCGCCAGTCGGTCGCCGAGCAGGACGCCGAGTTCGGGCCGAAGCTGCACGACCGCGACCCGGACCTGTGCTGCAGGATGCGCAAGGTCCAGCCCCTGGAAGAGGGCCTGACGTCGTACGAGGCATGGGCGACCGGTCTGCGCCGCGACGAGTCCCCGACCCGGGCGAACACCCCGGTCGTCGGCTGGGACGAGAAGCGCCGCAAGGTCAAGATCTCGCCGATCGCGCGCTGGACGCAGGACGACGTGGACGCGTACGTCAACGAGCACGGGGTTCTCACCAACCCGCTGCTGATGGACGGCTACACCTCCGTGGGCTGCGCCCCCTGCACCCGCCGGGTCCTGGAGGGCGAGGACGCCCGCGCCGGACGCTGGGCGGGCCGCGGCAAGACCGAGTGCGGACTGCACGAATGAAGACAACGACTGAGGAGTTGCACGTGACGACCGGAGCCACCATCTGGCTCACGGGTCTGCCGAGTGCCGGCAAGACCACCATCGCGTACGAGCTGGCGGGCCGGCTGCGCGAGGAGGGCCATCTCGTCGAGGTGCTCGACGGCGACGAGATCCGCGAGTTCATCTCGGCGGGCCTCGGCTTCAGCCGCGAGGACCGGCACACGAACGTGCAGCGCATCGGCTTCCTCGCCGAACTGCTCGCCCGTAACGGCGTCAAGACGCTCGTCCCGGTGATCGCGCCGTACGCGGACAGCCGTGAGGCCGTGCGCAAGCGCCACCAGGAGAGCGGCGCCGCGTACATCGAGGTGCATGTCGCGACCCCGGTCGAGGTGTGCTCCGTACGCGATGTGAAGGGGCTGTACGCCAAGCAGGCCGCGGGCGAGCTCAAGGGGCTCACCGGGGTCGACGACCCCTACGAGGAGCCCGCGTCGCCCGATCTGCGGATCGAGTCGCACACCCAGACCGTGCAGGAGTCCGCGGCGGCGCTGCACACGCTGCTCAACGAGAGGGGTCTCGCATGACGACGACCGTCGCCACTGTCTCCGAGGACGCAGGCTCCGAGCAGGTCAACCCGTACGCGCTCTCGCACCTGGATGCGTTGGAGTCCGAGGCGGTGCACATCTTCCGTGAGGTCGCGGGGGAGTTCGAACGGCCGGTGATCCTGTTCTCCGGCGGCAAGGACTCCATCGTCATGCTGCACCTCGCCCTGAAGGCCTTCGCCCCCGCCGCGATCCCCTTCACCCTGCTGCACGTCGACACGGGTCACAACTTCCCCGAGGTCCTGGAGTACCGCGACCATGTGGTCGCCGCACATGGGCTGCGCCTCCATGTGGCCTCCGTCCAGGACTACATCGACCGCGGTGTGCTGCGCGAACGCCCCGACGGCACCCGCAACCCGCTGCAGACGGTGCCCCTCACCGAGAAGATCCAGTCCGAGCGCTTCGACGCCGTCTTCGGCGGCGGCCGGCGCGACGAGGAGAAGGCCCGCGCCAAGGAGCGCGTCTTCTCCCTGCGGGACGAGTTCTCCCAGTGGGACCCCCGTCGCCAGCGCCCCGAACTGTGGAACCTGTACAACGGCCGCCACGCCCCGGGTGAGCACGTCCGCGTCTTCCCCCTGTCCAACTGGACCGAGCTCGACGTGTGGCAGTACATCGCCCGGGAACACATCGACCTCCCCGAGATCTACTTCGCCCACGAACGCGAGGTGTTCCAGCGCGCCGGCATGTGGCTCACCGCCGGTGACTGGGGCGGCCCCAAGGACGACGAACACGTCGAGAAGCGCCTGGTGCGCTACCGCACCGTCGGCGACATGTCCTGCACCGGCGCCGTCGACTCCGACGCCACCACCCTGGACGCCGTGATCGCCGAGATCGCCGCCTCCCGGCTCACCGAACGCGGCGCCACCCGCGCCGACGACAAGATGTCCGAGGCCGCGATGGAAGACCGCAAGCGCGAGGGGTACTTCTAGACATGACCAGCACCGCCGAACCCACCCAGACGCTCTCGGTCGAGCAGCTGTCCGCGACCACGCTGCTGCGCTTCGCGACCGCCGGCTCAGTCGACGACGGCAAGTCCACCCTCGTCGGCCGCCTGCTGCACGACTCCAAGTCGGTCCTCGCCGACCAGCTGGAGGCCGTCGAACACGCCTCCCGCAACCGTGGCCAGGACGCCCCCGACCTCGCCCTGCTCACCGACGGCCTGCGCGCGGAGCGCGAACAGGGCATCACCATCGACGTCGCCTACCGCTACTTCGCCACGGCACAGCGGCGGTTCATCCTCGCCGACACCCCCGGCCACGTGCAGTACACCCGCAACATGGTGACGGGTGCCTCCACCGCCGAGCTCACGGTGATCCTGGTGGACGCCCGCAACGGCGTCGTCGAGCAGACCCGCCGCCACGCGGCGATCGCCGCCCTGCTCCGCGTCCCGCACGTCGTCCTCGCCGTCAACAAGATGGACCTCGTGGAGTACAAGGAGTCCGTCTTCGCCGCGATCGCCGAGGAGTTCACGGCGTACGCGAGCGAGCTCGGCGTCCCGGAGGTCACCGCGATCCCGATCTCGGCGCTGGCCGGCGACAACGTGGTGGACCCGTCCTCGAACATGGACTGGTACGGCGGCCCGACGTTCCTGGAGCACCTGGAGACGGTGCCGGTCAGCCACGACCTGGCGCACTGCCATGCCCGGCTGCCCGTGCAGTACGTGATCCGCCCGCAGACCGCCGAGCACCCCGACTACCGCGGGTACGCGGGCCAGATCGCGGCCGGTACGTTCCGGGTCGGCGACAGCGTGACGGTGCTGCCCTCCGGCCGTACGTCGAAGGTCACCGGGATCGACCTGCTGGGCGAGCCGGTGGCCGTGGCGTGGACCCCGCAGTCGGTGACGCTCCTGCTGGAGGACGACATCGACATCTCGCGCGGCGACCTGCTCGTGCCGGCCAAGGACGCGCCCGCCACGACCCAGGACGTGGAGGCGACCGTCTGCCATGTCGCCGACGCCCCGCTGACCGTCGGCCACCGGGTCCTGCTCAAGCACGGCACCCGCACGGTCAAGGCGATCGTCAAGGACATCCCGTCGCGGCTGACCCTCGACGACCTCTCGCTGCACCCGCACCCCGGGCAGCTGGTCGCGAACGACATCGGCCGCGTCAAGATCCGTACGGCCGAGCCGCTGCCGCTCGACGCGTACGCCGACTCCCGCCGTACCGGCTCGTTCATCCTGATCGACCCGGCGGACGGCACCACCCTCACGGCGGGCATGGTCGGCGAGTCCTTCGCCGCGCCGGAGCCCGTCAAGGACGAGTCCGACGACGACGGCTGGGACTTCTGACATGACGTCCACCGACTTCTACTCCACGTTCGCGAAGGAGGGCGGCCGCGTCGGCAGCGGCGCCCTCGGCAGCGGGCAGGGCGGGGTCGGGCGATGTGCGTGCTGACGTACGCGCACTGCCTGCGCGCCCCGTCCCCCCACCCTGCGTCTTGGACAAGACGAAGACCTGCCGACCTCCCGGCCACGAACTGAACCCGTGACCGCCGGGCCAACGAGAGGAACCCCTCCCGTGCCTGCCATCCGCTCCGCGCTTCTCCGCCGCGGCATTGCCGTCGCCACCGCGCTCCCCCTCCTCGCCCTCGCCGCCTGCAGCTACGGCTCCGAGGCCAAGGACGACACCAAGGCGAAGGTCGCCGCCGGGTCGAAGAAGATCGACGGTCTCGACACCGTGAAGATCGGCTACTTCGGAAACCTGACGCACGCCACCGCGCTGGTCGGCAACCAGAAGGGCATCTTCCAGAAGGCCCTCGGCGCCACCGAGGCGAA
The DNA here is from genome assembly GCF_052543295.1 of Streptomyces sp. SAS_270. Classification (NCBI taxonomy): domain Bacteria; kingdom Bacillati; phylum Actinomycetota; class Actinomycetes; order Kitasatosporales; family Streptomycetaceae; genus Streptomyces; species Streptomyces sp. SAS_270. Next base: position 55,530 of record NZ_JBMNDS010000019.1, on the reverse strand, counting down.
GTACTCGATCTTCAACGCGGGTCCCTCCGAGATCGAGGCGCTCAACTCCGGTTCGATCGACATCGGCTGGATCGGCCCCTCCCCGGCGATCAACGGCTACGTCAAGTCCGACGGCAAGAGCCTGCGCATCATCGGCGGTTCGGCGTCCGGCGGTGTGAAGCTCGTAGTCAACCCGAAGAAGATCAAGTCCCTGAAGGACGTCAAGGGCAAGAAGATCGCGACCCCGCAGCTCGGCAACACGCAGGACGTCGCGTTCCTCAACTGGGTCGCGGAGCAGGGCTGGAAGGTCGACGCGGAGAGCGGCAAGGGCGACGTCTCGGTCATCCGCACCGACAACAAGATCACCCCGGACGCCTACAAGTCCGGCTCCATCGACGGCGCCTGGGTGCCGGAGCCGACCGCGTCCAAGCTGGTCGCCGAGGGCGGCAAGGTGCTGCTCGACGAGTCGACGCTGTGGCCCGACAAGAAGTTCGTGATCACGAACATCATCGTGTCGCAGAAGTTCCTCAAGGCCCACCCGAAGGTCGTCGAGGCCGTGCTCAAGGGCTCGGTCGAGACCAACAAGTGGATCAACGCCAACCCGGACGAGGCGAAGGCGTCGGCGAACGCCCAGCTCAAGACGGACTCCGGCAAGGAACTGCCGGCCGCCGTCCTGGACCCGGCGTGGAAGTCCATCCAGATCACCAACGACCCGCTGGCGTCCACCCTCAACACCGAGGCGGCGCACGCGGTCAAGGCGGGCCTGCTGGAGAAGCCCGACCTGACCGGGATCTACGACCTGACGCTGCTCAACAAGGTCCTCAAGGCCGCTGGTGAGAGTGCGGTCGACGACGCCGGTCTCGGCACCAAGTAACCCTGCACACCGATGAGTTCCCAGGAGGTGACGACCATGGCAACAACCCTCGCCAAGGACGCCGACGCCACCGTGTCGGTGGAGCACGCCGCGCGGATCGAGCACGTCTCGAAGTCCTTCTCCGGACCCGCCGGGCGGCAGCTCGTCCTCGACGACATCACCCTTGATGTCGCGCCGGGCGAGTTCGTCACCCTCCTGGGGGCCTCGGGCTGCGGCAAGTCGACCCTGCTGAACCTGGTCGCGGGCCTCGACGCCCCGACCGCGGGCAGCATCACGACGCACGGCCGCCCGGCCCTGATGTTCCAGGAGCACGCCCTCTTCCCGTGGCTGACCGCGGGCAAGAACATCGAACTCGCCCTGAGGCTGCGGGGTGTCGCGAAGTCCGAGCGGCGCGACCGGGCCGAGGAGCTGCTCGAACTCGTCCGGCTCAAGGACGCGTACGGCAAGCGGGTGCACGAGCTGTCCGGCGGTATGCGCCAGCGCGTCGCGATGGCCCGCGCGCTCGCCCAGGACAGCCAACTGCTGCTGATGGACGAGCCGTTCGCGGCTCTCGACGCCATCACCCGGGACGTGCTGCACGACGAGCTGACCCGGATCTGGAAGGAGACGGGACTCTCCGTCCTCTTCGTCACGCACAACGTGCGCGAGGCGGTGCGCCTCGCGCAGCGGGTGGTGCTGCTCTCCTCCCGTCCGGGCCGGATCGCGCGCGAGTGGACCGTGGAGATTCCGCAGCCGCGCCGCATCGAGGACGCCGACGTCGCGGAGCTGTCCATCGAGATCACCGAAGAACTGCGTGGGGAGATCCGCCGTCATGGCCAGCACTGAGACCCCGGGGACGGGCCCTTCCGCCACGGACGCCCATGTCAAGGACAACTACGAGCTGTTCGGTCTGGAGGCCGGCCTCGACGCCCTCGAAGTCGGTGTGATCGGACGCAGGCCGCTCCCGCAGCGGGTCGGGCGCACGCTTCGGGAGAAGACTCTGCCGCCGGTCGTGGCGATCGTGGTGCTCCTCGCGATCTGGCAGGCGCTGATCTCGTTCAAGATCGTGGACGACCCGAGCAAGCTGCCCTCGCCCGGCGCCGTGTGGGGCGAGGTCGAGGACGCCTGGCTGGAAGGCAAGCTGCTCGGCTACATCTGGACGAGCGTCTCGCGCGGTCTGTTCGGCTTCCTGCTGGCGCTCGCCATCGGCACCCCGCTGGGTCTGGTGGTGGCCCGGGTGAAGTTCGTGCGTGCGGCGATCGGTCCGATCCTGTCGGGTCTCCAGTCGCTGCCGTCGGTGGCCTGGGTGCCGCCGGCCGTCATCTGGCTCGGCCTCGAGCCCTCCATGATGTACGCGGTGATCCTGCTGGGCGCCGTCCCGTCGATCGCCAACGGCCTGGTGTCGGGCGTCGACCAGGTGCCCCCGCTGTTCCTGCGGGCGGGCCGGACGATGGGCGCGACGGGCCTGCGCGGCACATGGCACATCGTCCTGCCGGCGGCCCTGCCGGGTTACGTCGCCGGCCTCAAGCAGGGCTGGGCGTTCTCCTGGCGCTCGCTGATGGCGGCGGAGATCATCGCCTCCTCCCCCGAACTGGGCGTCGGTCTCGGCCAGCTGCTGGAGAACGGCCGCACCGCCAGCTCCATGTCGATGGTCTTCCTGGCCATCTTCCTCATCCTGTTCGTCGGCATCGCCATCGACCTGCTGATCTTCAGCCCGGTCGAGCGGTGGGTGCTGCGCACTCGCGGTCTCCTCGTGAAGAGCTGAACTCCCATGCCCGCCCCGGTCCTTCTCGTCATCGCCCACGGCAGCCGCGATCCGCGGCACGCCGCGACGGTGCATGCGCTGGTACGGCGGGTGCGGGCGCTGCGTCCGGGCGTGCGGGTGGAGACCGGCTTCCTGGACTTCAACATCCCGTCGGTGCAAGGAGTGTTGGAGTCCCTGGATGCGCAGGGCGTGCGGGATGTGGTGGCGCTGCCGCTGCTCCTGACCCGCGCCTTCCACGCGAAGGCCGACATCCCGGCGGTGCTGCGGGACGCGCCGGCGCGGCTGCGCATCCGGCAGGCGGAGGTGCTCGGCCCCTCGCCCCTGCTCACCTCCGCCCTCGAACAACGGTTGTACGAGGCCGGGCTGAGCCCCGCCGACAAGTCCTCGACCGGGGTCGTGCTGGCCTCGGCGGGGTCCACCGACCCGGAGGCGATCGCAGTGATCGCTGACATCGCGCGGGAGTGGCGGCACACCGGTTGGTGCGCCGTGCGGCCTGCGTTCGCCTCCGCTTCTCTTCCGCGCACCGAGGACGCCGTGCGCGAGCTGCGCGCCCTCGGGTGCGCCCGGGTCGCCGTAGCCCCCTATGTCCTCGCGCCCGGCTTCCTGCCGGACCGCATCGCGCGGGGCGCCGCCGAGGCGGACGTACTGGCCGATGTGCTGGGGCCCGCGCCTGAGGTGGCCCGTGTCCTGCTGGAGCGTTACGACGAGGCGCGCAGGCCCGCCCTGACGGCGCTCGGGGCCTGACCCGAGCGCCGCCGCGCCGTGCCCGGGTCAGGGCTTGGTGGTCGCCGTCACGGTGGCTGTCGGACCGGTGCCCGCCGCGGTCACAGCCGCGATGGTGACGGTGTACGAGGTGCCGGGCGCGAGCCCGCCGAGCACCCGGAACATGCCCTTGGCCGACGGCTGGGTCACCAGGACGTCCCGTCCCCTGACGTCGATCGGGGCACGGCCGTCGGAGACGGTGACGCGGTAGCCGATCACCTTGGCGTCGCCGGTGGCCGTCGGCGGCGTCCAGGCCACGGTCGCCGCCGTGGACGCCGCACGCAGCTTGGGACCCGTGGGGGCGCCCGGCAGCGCGTGCACGGCGGTGGGGGTCAGCGGGAGCGAGGCCGGCGACGGGGCGCTCGCGCCGTGGGCGTTGCGCGCGGTGACGGTGACCGTGAACGGGCCGCCGGACGCCGGGAGTCCACCGATGCGGACGAGGGCGGTGCGCTTGAACTCGGTTGCGCTGACGCTCTGTTCGCCGGCTTGACTGCCCCTCGCGTCATAGGCGCGCGCCGTGTAGCCCGTCACGGGTGAGCCGCCGTCCGCGAAGCTCGGGTTGAAGGTGACCTGGAGGGCGTCGGCGCCTGCCGTGCCGGTGCCGACGCGCGAGGGCGCCTCGGGGGCGGCCGCCGCTCCGATCTTCCGGTTCAGCAGTCCTCGGTGAGCCGGTTCGAGTCCCGCGTTCGCCAGCACCTGTGACGGTACGTCGGACGGCGTGGCCATGATTTTGTTGCCGCTGGTCACGAGGCCCTTGTTGTCCCCGTCGGCCGTTCCTTCCTCCCACCAGTTGCCCTTGATGAGGGTGGGATCGTTGTTGCCGAGGCCGTCCCGGTAGTCGGTGTGCCGCGATCCGACGTTGGCGTACGCAGCGCCGTAGAGGACGTTGCCCTCGATGGTCTCGTAGGTGCAGCCGTTGTCGGTGTAGACGCTCTTGCCGAGGCCCAGCTGGTCGTGGATGACGTTGCCGGTGACCTTCTCGCCGTCGGCCGTCGAGGTGCCGGTCAGACCCTGGGTGTAGATGCCGCCGCCGTCGTCGAGCATCTGCATGTAGTCGGAGATCAGGTTGTCGCGGACGGCGTTGTCGTGGCTGGGGTTCGCGGTCGCCGGATCGCCGATCTTGTCGGGCCAGCCGCCCCAGCCCATGGAGATCGCGCTGTAGCCGACGTGGTCGATCTGGTTGTGGGCGATGGTGTTGTGCCGGGTGTACCCGTTGAGGATCGCCACGCCGCCGTGGTACTCGCGAGGCAGCCCGTAGAGGTGATTGTTCGTCACCTGGACGCCGGTGGCGGGTGTCTGGCCGTCCACGCCGCCGATCTCCAGGCCGTTGCCGGAGATGTCGGTGAAGATGCTGCCGCTGACGGCCGAGTCCGCGGAGCCCGCGCCCAGATCGAGCCCGGAGGCGCCGAGGTGGGCGAAGACGTCGTCGCTGAACTCGATGCGCTGTCCGTGGGCGAAGGACACGTTGCCCGGCATCTTCGTCCAGGACGCGAACGGGCAGGTGCCGCCCTCGACGTACTGGCACAGGCCCTGGGTGGCCCAACCCTTGTCACCCGTGATGGTGTAGCCCGCCTGGATCTCGGAGAAGCCCTCGGGCCGGGAGGGGGTGAGCCAGGTCGCGTAGCTGAACTGCAGCCCGCGGAAGGCGACGTCGTGGACGGGTGCGGAGGCAGTGCCGCGGCCGTCGACCAGCTTCTCGGCCTGTGCCAGCTCGATGTCGGCGCGGGTCGGGTCCTCGCCCGCGCGGGGCAGGTAGTAGACCCGGTGCTCGGTCCGGTCGAGATACCACTCGCCGGGCTGGTCGAGGAGTTCGTAGGCGTTCTCGATGTACGTGGCGCGGCCGCCGTTGGTGAGACGGCCGGGCCCGACCATGCTGACCGTGCGGCCCGGGATGTCGGGGAACTCCACGCGTTTGTTGGAGTTGTCCCAGCACGGCTGGGCCATCGTGATCGTGGTGCCCTCGGCGGCGGCGATGCGGCAGCGCGGCTCGGTCCACTGGCCGAGGCCGTTGCGCTCGATGTTCCACAGGGCTTCGCCACTGGTGTAGACGAACTCGGCGTCGGACGGGTGCTTCCAGTGTGCGAGTGTGCCGGAGGACGCCGTGTACCCGGTGGCGGTCTGGGTGAGGGCGACGGGCACGGCGCCGCGGGCCCGCTGTGCACGCACCCCGTCGACGTACAACTGCCGTGTGTCGGTGAGCCCTTGGGGCGCGGGCGCCGACCAGAGGCCGGGGCGGCCCTCGTCCTTCTGCCAGCCGGCGACCTTGCGGCCGCCGCTGACGACGGTGTTCCCGGTGCCCTGCCACACGACCTTGTGCCCGTTCGCGCCCGAGTCCCGGGCGTCGAGGACGAGCGGCTTCGACCGGCGGTAGGTGCCGGCGGCGAGGTGGACGGTGAGGTCGCCGTCCAGGTCGGCGACGCGGTCCCGGGCGAGGTCGCGGGCGCGTTCCAGCGTGCGTACGGGGTGCTGGACGGTGCCGTTCGCTTGGTCGTCCCCGGACGGGGACACATAGAGATCGGAGGACCCGGCGGCCCCGGTCGCGGTTTCGGCGCCGGTGACCCCCAGGGCCAACAGTGCGGAAACCAGGGTGATCACGGCGGCTCTTCGGCGCGCGGGCATGTTCCCTCCCAGGGATCAGCCGTACCTGACCCCGGAAAGGTAGGAGCATTGAAGGGACGCCGTCAATGAATCGGACACGTAAGCCCGAAAACCCGCTGGGAATGGCGCGGGCGAGGCGCCACGGGTTCCAATTCATCGGACCATGGTTCAGGTTGCTGACCTGCGTTCAGTCGAAGGACAGCCCTCCGGTCCGTGTCCGCTTCAGCTCGAAGAAGTCGGGGTGCGCTGCCAGCACCCGGAAGCTGTCGAAGAGTTCGGCCGCCTTCTCGCCCCGCGGAATGGCCCGCAGCACAGGGCCGAACCACACTGTTCCATCGACATGAATGGTGGGAGTCCCCACATAACCGTCCGAGTCGGACTCCATGCCCGCCTCGTGACTGCGCCGTACGGCCTCGTCGTACGCGGAGTCGTGGGCCGCGGCGGCGAGTTCGGCCGGAAGTCCGACCTCGGCGAGCGACTCGGCGATCACCACGTCGAAGTCCTCGATCTTCCGCTCGTGGATGCGGGTGCCGAAGGCCGTGTAGAGCTCGCGCAGCACCTTCGTGCCGTGCTGCTCGGCCGCAGCCACGGCGACCCGCACCGGGCCGATCGACTTGTCGACCAACTCCCGATACCAGTCCGGGAGTTCATTGCCGACATTGTGCAGATACAGGCTCATCGCACGGAAGCGGAGGTCGAGCGGCCGGGTGCGTTCGACCTCCAGCATCCAGCGGGAGGTGATCCAGGCGAAGGGGCAGGCGGGGTCGAAGTAGAAGTCGACACGGGTCGGCGATCCGGAGTTGTTCTCGGTGGGCGTCATGCGGTCGACGCTACCCGCCGAGTGGCACAGAATCCCGATCCAATTCCGCAGTTCTTTACTGGTCCACTTCTTGGACGAGGGCGGCGGCCCGGCGCGGGTCCCGACCGCTCTCGGCCAGCGCGCGCTCGAACGCGGACGCGTCGTCCGGTACGGACACCGGGTCGGCGAAGCCGTCGTACTGCCGGTACAGCTCGGCGTGCTTCTCGACCACCTCCAGGACGAAGCCGGCCGCCGCGTCCGAGATACGGAACTCCTGGCCGGTGACGGTGGCCACGTCCCAGCCGTGGACCGCCAGCTCCTTCACGATCATCGACGCGATCTCGGCCGCGGGCATCTTCGCCATGCCGAGGTCCACCTCGCCCTCCCACACCGCCGGGTCGTCCCAGGCGGCGACGGCACGGTCGAGCTGCTCGGCGTACGCCTGCGCCCAGTCGGGCCCGGCCGTGAAGTCGCGTCCGGTCAGCTCCTCGGGGAGCTGCTTGCGCAGGGCGCGGTGCTCCAGACCGTGCGAGGTGTAGAGGACCCAGTGGTTCACCAGGGTGCGGACGTCCCAGTCCCCGCAGAGGCTGGGTCCTGACAGCCGCGTCGCCGTGACCCCCCGGGCCACCCGGGCGGCCTCGGCGGCGCATTCCACCATGTACGGATGCACGTTCTTGTACGCGTTGTTCATGCGCTCCACGCTAGGAGCGCAGCGGTCGGTCCTCTTGAACAAACGCGACAGCCTCGTCCGCGAGGTGCACGAGTTCCGCGACCGCCATCGAGCCCGCCTGTCTGCGCTCGCGCGCGAAGGTGTTCGCGAGGCGCTGGAGCAGTTCGTTCAGCGGGGTGGGTACGCCGTGCAGCCGGCCCAGAAGTGCGATCTCGCCGTTGAGGTAGTCGGCCTCGATGGTGCCGGTGCCTCGGTTCAGGGACTGCCAGGAGGAGCCGGCGCCGCGCGGGGAGCCGTCGAACGGTTCGAAGCGGATCCTGTCGCCCCGGGCCTCCTTCTGCTCCTCCTCGCTCGCGTACGCGATCCCGGCCGCGGCCAGCACGGCTTCGCCCTCGGCCCGGACCCGTTCGTAGAGCTTCAGGCCCTCCTCGCCGGCGAGGACCCCGCTGACCGCCTCGATCGAGTTCGCCAGGTTGCCGAGCAGCTTGGCGTACTGCCAGCGCGTCACGTCGGGCACGACCGGCGCCTCGAAGCGGGACTTCTCCAGGTCGGCGGCGATACGGCGGGCCGTGCCGTCCGTGCCGTGCGGGAAGCGGCCGATGTGCAGGATGCCGGTGAGCGGGGCGCCGGCCGCGGAGACGACGCCCGGTTCCACGAAGGTCGCGGGCAGCCAGACGCAGACGCCGTACACACGGCAAAAGCGGCGGAGCGCGAGGCGCTGGCTCTCCACGCCGTTCTGCGCGCAGACGAGGGGCAGTTGCCCGGCCGCCGTGCCCTTGCCGCCCGCCACCGGGACGGGGGCCCAGGTGTCCAGGGCTGCCGCGCTGTCCTGCGTCTTCACGGACAGCACCAGGACGTCGTCCGTGCGCAACTCGCCGAGCGCCTGCGGTCCGTCGACGACGGGCAACCGGTACGTGAGCTCGCCCTCGGGCGTTCTGAAGCGCAGGCCGTGTTCGGTGAGCGCCGCGTGCTGCGCTCCGCGCGCGACGAGCACCACCTCGTGGCCCGCTCCGGCCAGGCGGCCGCCGATGGCTCCGCCGACCGCCCCTGCTCCGATGATGATGTAGCGCATGCGCCCCAGCCTCGCACAGCTGCGTGCACCATCCACGGGATTCCTCGCCCCCTCCGCCCCTTCCCGTCCCGGAACCCGGGGGCTGCGCCCCCAGACCCCCCTGTCGGCTAGAAATAGCCCCTCCGGCGTTTGAGGAGCGGGGGTCCAGGGGCGGAGCCCCGGGAGACGGGACGGGTAGGGGCGGAGGGGGCGAAAACCCCGTAGGGCCCCCACCCCCGCCCCCGTTGACCTTCCCCCAAGGGCAGACCTCAGCCTCGTCGTCATGGACCTCCACCTCACGCAGACCCCGTACAGCGACCCCGGTGACCTCGACGTCGGCGGGCTTCCACGAGAGCCCGGCCAACTGGCCTCCCTCGTCCGGGGGTTGATCATCCACCGCCTGGAGGGCGAGCGCTTCGGGTACGCCATCCCCGAGCAACGCCTGCACGTGGACGCGGAGTCGCGCTACGTGACCGAGCTGCTGCGGATCCTGCGCGAACGCGGCGACGCGCCGCTCACCGAGCGACGGGCGCCCGAGCAGCGTTTCGTCGGCACCTGCCGGGACTTCGCACTGCTCCTGTGCTCGCTGCTGCGGGCGACGGGGACACCGGCCAGGATCCGCGGCGGCTACGCCACGTACTTCGTCGAGGGCTTCCACGACGACCACTGGGTCACCGAATACCGTCTGCCGGACGGGAGTTGGCGACTGATCGACCCGCAGGTGCACGGAGGCGACCACGACGTACCCTTCGACCCGCTGGACGTGCCGAGGGACCGCTTCGTCGTGGCCGGGCAGGCCTGGCAGGCGTGCCGGGCCGGGAAGGCCGACCCGGAGACGTTCGGGGTGTGGGCCGTGGACGGACTGCGCGGAATGTGGCTCGTCCTCAACAGTGTCGTACTGGACCTCGCCGCGCTGAACGGCACGGAACCACTGCCGTGGGACGGCTGGGGACTGGCGGGGCCGCAGCGCTACGACTCGCTCACCGAGGACGACTTCGCGCTGATCGACACGGTGGCCGAGGCGCGTGCGCCCGAGGACCTCCGCCGGCTCCACGCACACCCCCTGCTGGCCGTGCCGGGCGAGATCCTCTCCCACTCGCCCTACCTCGGCCTGCGGCAGGTCACCCTTCCGCGGCGCTGAACACCGTCCCCTGATGGAAGTACAGCAGCCACCCCTCCCCCGTCCGCCGCCACAGCGAACTCCGGTGCGCGCGGCGGCCGTTGTGGTCGGTGTCGAAGGTGAGGTGGACGAGGTCGGGGGCGAGCTGGACGCCCTTCATCTGTGAGGTGACGACGGGCCGGGCGCCCGGCGCGGTGGTCACGGCGAGCGCGGCGATGATCGAGGCGCGGTCCCAGTGCCGGCCCGAGGCGCCGAACTCGTGGAACTCCGGGTGGAGCAGGGCCCCGACCAACTCGGGCGACCGGCGCACCTCCGGGTCGAGGAGGCGCAGTTCGGCTTCGACGGCGGCCTCGACAGCGGGGTTGCGCTCAGGCACCGGTGAGCTCCTCCAGTTTCACGACGGTGTTCCAGTTGCGGGTGGTGGCGGTGAGGCCCTTGAGCAGCCGGGGCTTCGACAGGGCCTCGGCCAGTTTCGAGCGGCCGAGGCCCTCGGGGGCGTACAGGTACAGCTCGCGGTCGCCGAGGCGGAACTCCTCGGGGAGAAAGGCCACCGCGTCGACGGCGGCGAACCGTTCGGCGCCGACGGGCATGGAGAAGTAGGTGACGTGCAACTGCTTGGCCTCCAGTTCGGCGGCCGGGAACGGACACGCCTCGCGTACGGCCTTGAGGTAGGTGTGATCGCGCACGAGCACACCGACGGTGAAGCCGAAGTGCTTCTCGATCGCCTGCGCCAACTCCGCGGCGAGGGAGTCCTCGTCGCCGTGGTCGCTGCCGAAGACGGCGTTGCCGCTCTGCAGATAGGTGGCCACGGAGTCGTACCCGAGTCCCTGCATCAGCGTGCGCAGTTCGGCCATCGGCACCTTCTTGTTGCCGCCCACGTTGATCCCGCGCAGCAGCGCCGCATACATCGTCATCCGCACACCATAAAGCGGCCGCCGTGCCCCATGGGGGTGGGCACGACGGCCGCGGTCAGGAGCGCCGCGTCCCTCGACGATCTTCAGGAGCCCGTCCGGCGTTCCGGCCGACGGATCGGCGATCCGAACCCCTATACGTGTAAGGGGCCCCGTCCTCCTCAGTGGGGAGCCGACCAGGTCCGAGGGGAGGACTCCGACCTCCGCCGGTTCATCGAACAGCACGACGAGACGCGCTTATCCGGCCCCTACCTTCATAGAGAAAGGTGGCGACAGGGGGTTGCCACCACGCACAAGGGGGCTGGCCCGTCATGGGGAACGGAGATATACGGGTGCGAGGTCTGGCCGCAAGGGCCGGCGGCTGGAGCGCCCGGCACCGATGGGCGGCCGTCGGCATCTGGGTGCTGTTCGTCGTCCTCGCCATGGGACTCGGCTCGGCTGCGGGCCGCGTCGACGTCGACGAGAACGATCAGCTCAAGGGTGAGACGCACACCGCCTCGCAGATCATCAACGACGCCGGGATCGACGAGCCGGCCGGCGAGACGGTGCTGATCCAGGCGAGGGACAAGAACCTCACGTCCACGGACGCCGAGTTCCGCAGCGCCGTCACCGCGGTCGTCAAGGCCGTCGACGCGACCGGCAAGGCCACGGACGTGACCTCGCCGTACGACACGAAGACGATCTCGAAGGACGGCCGCAGCGCGCTCGTCCAGTTCGACATGCGCGGCGACGCGAAGACCGCGGGCGACCGCGTGGAGCCCGTCCTGAACGCCGTCGAGGACGTCCAGAAGGACCACTCGGGGCTGCGGATCGAGGAGATCGGCGGCGCCAGCATGCAGAAGACGTTCACCGATGCCTTCGGTGACGACTTCAAGAAGGCTGAGCTGTCCGCCGTACCGGTGGCCCTCGGCATTCTCCTGATCGCCTTCGGCGCGCTCGTGGCGGCGCTGCTGCCGGTCGCGCTCGCGGTCACCGCGATCATGGCGACGATGGGCCTGATGGGCCTCGTCAGCCATCTGCAGCCGATGAGCGACACCGCCAACTCCGTGATGCTGCTGGTGGGTCTGGCCGTCGGAGTCGACTACTGCCTCTTCTACCTGCGGCGTGAGCGCGAGGAGCGCGCGGCGGGCCGGGACGCGGACACCGCGCTGCGGATCGCCGCCGCGACCAGTGGCCGCGCGATCGTCGTCTCCGGTGTCACGGTGTGCGTGGCGATGGCCGGAATGCTCTTCACCGGGCTCGCCGGGTTCGAGGCGATGGGCCTGGCCTCGCTGATGGTCGTGGCCGTCGCCATGGTCGGCTCCGTGACGGTGCTGCCCGCGCTGCTCTCACTGCTCGGCGAGCGCGTCGAGAAGGGACGCATCCCGTTCCTGCACCCCGACAAGCGCCGCAAGAAGGCGGGCCGCAGCGGCAACGGTGAGAGCCGGGTCTGGAGTGCCGTCCTGCGGTTCGTGCTCGCCAAGCCCGCCGTGGCGTTCGTCCTGGCGGCCGGTGCGCTGCTGGCGATCGCGGCGCCCGCGCTCGGCATGAAGACCCAGAACCTCACCCTGGACCAGGAGTTCGGCGACTCGCTGCCGATCGTCGGCACGTACAACCGGGTCAACGACGCCTTCCCGGGCGGCTCCGAGCCGGCCCAGGTGGTGGTGAAGGCGAAGGACATCAACGCCGCCGACGTGAAGTCCGCGCTCGCCGACTTCCGTGCGGAGGCGATCAGTTCGGGTGCCTCGCGCGGCCCGGTCGAGATCAAGGTGCACGACGCGCAGAACGTGGCGTTCGTGTACGTCCCGCTCGTGGGCGGCTCCGACCAGGACAAGGCGGGCAAGAGCCTGGAACTGCTGCGCGACAAGGTGCGGCCCGACACGCTCGGCAAGGTCGACGGCGTTCAGGCACCGGTCAGCGGGCAGGTCGCGGGCAGCCATGACTTCAACGACCAGCTGATCGGGTCGGTCGTCCCGGTCTTCGCGTTCGTCGTGGTCTTCGCCTTCCTGCTGATGCTCCTGTCGTTCCGTTCGCTGACCATCGCGATCACCTCGATCGTCCTCAACCTGCTGTCCGTGGGGGCGGCCTACGGCATCCTGGTCGCCGTCTTCCAGCACGGCTGGGGCGCGTCGCTGGTGGGCGCGGAGGGCGTGGGTGCCATCGTCACCTGGCTGCCGCTGTTCCTCTTCGTGATCCTCTTCGGGCTGTCGATGGACTACCACGTGTTCGTGGTCTCCCGCATCCGTGAGGCGCGGCTGAGGGGGCACTCGACGAAGGAGGCGATCCGGCACGGTGTCGTCACCACGGCCGGTGTCGTCACCAGTGCCGCCGTCATCATGGTCGCCGTCTTCGCGATCTTCGGCACGCTGTCCATGCAGTCCATGAAGCAGATGGGTGTGGGCCTGGCGGCCGCGGTGCTCATCGACGCGACGGTCATCCGGGGTGTGCTGCTCCCGGCCGTGATGGCACTGCTCGGCGAGCGCAACTGGTACCTGCCGAAGTGGCTGAACCGTATGCCCGACCTCACGCACGACGAGTCGTCCGAGGCCATCGCGCCGTCCGCCAGGGAGGGCGAGAGGGTCGGCGTGTAGCTCCGGCACTGTTCGGTAACTCCGTTCGAGTCAGGGCCTGTTGGTTCCCCCAGGAACCGGCGGGCTCTTTCTCATTTGCCTGCCTGCTCTCGGTCGCGCGCGGGCAGTTCGGCCTCGATGAGGTCGGCCGCGCGCCGTGTGCCCCCTTCTGCGGCCATCTCCGCGCGGAGCTCCGCGAGCCGTCGCGCGACCCCCGGGTCGTCGGCCACCGCGAGAACGGCCTCGCGCAGGGTCTCGGCCGTCGCCTGCTCCATGGGCACATGACGGGCGACGCCGAGCGCCTCCAGCATGTCGGCGTTGCCGAACTGGTCGACGGCCTGGGGTACGGCGACCATCGGCGTGCCCGTGGCGATCCCCTCCTGGCTGCCGCCGGCCCCCGCGTGCGTGATGAACGCGTCGGCCTCGCGCAGCACCGCCAACTGCGGTACCCAGTCCCGTACTTCGATGGTGTCGGGTACCTCGCCCAGCTCCGCCGGATCGACGAACCTGCCGATCTGCAGGACGACATGCCAGCCCGGCAGATCACCGAAGGCCTTGACGCACTCGCGGTAGAAGGCGGGCTGCTTGGTGAAGCTGGAGCCGAGGGACACGAGCAGCACGCGCTCGGCGCCCGCCGGGCGGTGCCACTCGCCCTGGGCCGCGCGGTCGCCCTGGCAGGCGCCGACGAAGGTGTTGCGCCGCTCGTCGACGCGGTCGGCGTGCGGCTGGAGCGCCTTCGGGATGAGGACGAGGCACCGGTCGGGACGGCCCATGAAGTCCTCGACGCTCAACTCCATCGCGTTGTCGGCGATCCAGCGCGCGAAGGTGTCGTAGAAGGCCTTCCCGCGCGGGGTCTGCTTCAGCGGCTCGAACATCGGTCTGCCGACCTCCTCCTCGTACCCCTCCCAGGCCACGAGGTTCGGTGAGAGCTGCACGATCGGGACGTCCCAGCGGTGGGCGAGGACCCGGGCCGGGTACGCCGTGATGTCGTAGAGCACCAGGTCCGGTTCGTCGCCCTCGTACGCCGCGGCGAGCTGCGGTTCGGCCTGGAGCGCGTCCGTGAGGAACGGTTCCAGGTGGTCGATCGGTTCGGTGCCCCACGCGTCCGGGTCATCGGCGGTGGGCAGTGTCGAGTGCCACGGCTTCGGCTCGGCTCCGGTCTCGGCGACCTTCTCGGCGAAGGAGGGCGGAATCGCGTACGTGACGCGGTGCCCGCGGGCGACGAGTTCCCGGATCACTTCCAGGCTCGGGTTCACGTGCCCGTGGGCGGCGATGGAGAACATGGCGATGTGGGCGCGTGGAGTGGTCATGATCCGACGGTAGGCGAGACGATACGTCTCGTGCAACATGATTACTCCGACCTGCCCGGGCCGGCCGACTCCATCGGTGCCGCCCGTGCCGTATAAACGTTCGGGCACGGATGAGCGGGGGAACGGGGGGCCATGCACGAGGACGTGGATCAGGACGCGGTGCTGCGGGCGCGCAACGTGCTGCTGGGATCGGGCCGGCCGACCCGGCGCCAGGAGGTCGAGGCCTGCCGGGTGCTGGCGCGGGTGAGCCCGGCGACGTATCTGCCGCGGCTGTCCAAGGCGTTGATCTACCTGGGCTTCAGCGACGAGTACCGGAAGCTGGGCGAGGCGCAACTGGCCCTCTACGAGGAGGCGGTCGAGGTCGCCCGTGCGGTGGATCCGTCCGACCCGCAGCACACGGACCTCCTGATGAACGCGCTGCGGTGGAAGCAGCACCAGTTGTTCGAGCTGGCACGGCGCCCCGAGGGCCTGGCGGTGCGCGAGGAGATGGCGGGCCTCGACCGTCGAACCGGCGGGGCGGACCCGGACACCCTCGCCGGGCTGGGAGTGGACCTGTGGGCGCGGGGGCTCGCGGAGGAGGGCCGCCATCGTGAAGCGGCCGAACTCTTCGAGAAGTTGGTGCGGCGCGCCCGGCCCGCAGGGCCGAGCGAGGGTGCCTTCGCCTGGCGTCTGCTGGAGTGGGCCGCGGAGGCGGAGGCCGCCGGGCTGCGGCAGACGGCGCTGGCCGCGACCGGTGAACTCGTCGAGAGGGAACGGGACCAGCTCGCCGCCGGAAGGACCGGCATGAGGTCCTTGTTCTTCGCCCTGCTTCGGCTGGCGGAGCTGCACGAAGGGTATGCCCGGGCCGACGAGGCCTCGGCCGCACTCGACGAGGCGGCCGCCCTCCTCGCCGAACTGGCCGCTCACGGAGAGTCCAAGCAGTGGAGCGGTTACCAGTCCACCTACTGGGTCGTGCTGCTCGGCCTCTCCGGCCGGGCCGCGGAACTCCCCGCGCCCGGCCGCGCCGCGCCCCCGCTCGGCGCGCACTTCCACGAGTGGTCGCCCGACCTGCGCCAGAGCTACTTCGCGGAACTCCCCGCGCTGCGCGATGCCGTCGAGGCGGCACAGGATCCCGGCGAGCGTTTCCGGCTGCACCGCAAAATGATGATCCGCTCGGTGCTCCACGCCGAGTCCGGGCACCGGAACCGCTTTTTCGAACTGCTCCTGCCGCTGTTCGACGAGGGCGTGGCCCTCGCGCGGCAGACCGCCGATCCGGCGCCGGTGGCCCGCGCCCTTTTCGACCGCGCGAGCGCACTCACCGCGGCGCACCGGTTCGTCGACGCCCTGGCCGACTTCCAGGAGGCTTTGGAGGTACGGCGCCACAAGGACCCTCAGCGCTGATAGCGGGCCAGCACCAGGTTCCCGTCCTTCACCAGCCGCCGGCGCAGCTCCGCCAGGCCGATCGCCCCGCTGTAGTACTCCTGGAACGCGGGAGTCGCGACCTTGTCCTTCCATTCCGGGTAGCCGCGCACGGACTGGGCGGGGGCGGAGCGGAGGTGCTCGGCGAGGGCCGTGCCGGTGGCCCAGTCGTTCTTGGCGGTGTGCAGGGCCGGGTCCTTGAGGGCCTGCGTTCCGGTGGGGAGCATCCAGTCGCCGAGCGCGAGGCGGACCATGTTCTTCGGCCGCAGCAGGAAGTCGATGAACTCGGCGGCCTCCCTCTTGTGCGGGCTGTCCGCGGAGACCGACAGGGTCTGCGGGCTGACGCCCTGGGTGAGCCCGTCGGCCCCGGCCGGGGCGGGCAGGACCTGCCAGTCGAAGCCCTTGGGTGCCTGCTGCACGATCTGCTGACGGTAGGAGAAGCCGAGCGGGACCATCGCGTACTTGCCGCCGAAGAAACCGGGCAGCGTGTCGGAACCGCCCATGCCGAGCGTGGTGCTCGACGCGCTGCGGTCGGTGTTCACCTGGTCGTGGACGGTGCGCGGCACGGTCGCGTCGGCGGCGTCGAAGCGCACCGTCACCCTGCCGTCCGCGCCCCGGTGGAAGAGCCGGCCGCCGGCGGAGAGGGAGAGGTTGAGGGTGGCCGAGACGGGCTCCTTGAGCGGCCAGGCGACCCCGTACTTCCCCTTGCCTCCGAGCTCCTTCGTGATGGCCCTGAACTCGCCCCAGGACCAGGGCTTTTCGGGCGTCGGAATCCGTACTCCCGACTTCTTCAGCCAGGTGGCGTTGGCGATCAGGACGCGCGGCTCCTGAAGGAACGGCACCCCGTAGATCCCGCCACCGAAGGTCGCCGTGTCCCAACTGTGCTGCGGGATGTCGGACTTGAGGCGGGCCGGCAACAGATCCTTCAGGTCGGCGAGGTAGCCGCCGTACGCGAAGTCGGCGAGGTCGTCCGAGGCGTCGTGGATGATGTCCGGCGCCTCGCCGCCCTCGAAGGAGGTGAGCAGCTGGTCGTGGACGCTGTCCCAATTCCCCTGCACGTACTCGACGTTGATGTCGGGATGCGCCGCGTTCCACTCCTTCACCAGTTCCTTGTTGGCGGCGACCGACTCCTCCTGCCAGGCGAGGGACTGGAAGCGGAGGGTGATACGGCCACCGGAGCCGCCGCCCCCGTCGTCGCTGCATCCGGCGAGCAGCAGCGCCAGGACCAGCACGACGGCCGCGACCAGTCTCGTATGCGGCGCTGCAGACAGTCTCGTACGCATCAGCTCTTCACCGCCCCGGCGAGCATGCCGCCCGTGATCCGCTTCTGGATGAGGGCGAAGACGACCAGCGACGGCAGGGTCGCGAGGAACGCCGCCGCGGCCAGCGGGCCCAGGTCCGCGACACCCTCAGCGCCGATGAAGTGGGTGAGGACGACCGGCAGCGTCTGTTTCTCCGGGGTCTTGAGCAGGACCAGCGCGAAGAAGAACTCGTTCCACGCGGTGATGAACGCGAACAGCGCCGTGGCCACGATGCCCGGCGCGAGCAGCGGCGCCGTGACCGAGACCAGCGTGCGCAGCCGCCCCGCACCGTCCACCGCCGCGGCCTCCTCCAGCTCCAGCGGCACGGCCCGTACGTATCCCACCAGCATCCACAGGGCGAACGGCAGCGCCCAGACGACGTACACCATGATCAGTCCGGGCACGGAGTTGATCAGCCGCAGGTTCTTCAGCACGAGGAAGAGCGGGATGATCACGAGCACGAACGGGAACGCCTGGCTGATCACCACCCAGCCGGTGCCGGCCCGTGCGAGCAGGGTGCGGTGCCGGGCCATGACGTAGGCCATCGGGGTCGCGATCAGTACGGCGATCACGGCCGCGCCGAGCGCCGCGACAAGGGAGTTGAGGGCGGCGTGCAGCAGCGGCTGCTCGTCGAACGCCTGACGGAAGTTGGCGAGAGTGGGGTCCTTGGGGATCCAGGTGGGGTGCAGACTGGCCAGCTCCCGTGGCGGTTTGAAGGCGGTGGAGAGCAGCCAGAGGAGGGGGAACGCGAGGAAGACGAGATAGCCGAGAAGGGCCGCGTACTGGCCGACGCGGGCTCTGGTGTCGGTCCTCACGATTCCTCGCCTCCCCTCAGCCGGCCCACCAGGAAGACGGCGAGCACGACGGAGATCACCGCGACCATCACACAACCCATCGCCGCCGCGTAGCCGAACTGGCCGTAGCGGAAGGCCTCTTCGTAGGCGAAGAGCATGGGCAGGCGGGTGCGGCCGCCGGGTCCTCCGTTCGTCAGCACGTAGACCAGGGCGAAGGAGTTGAAGTTCCAGATGAGGTTGAGCGCCGTGATGGCGAGGGCGACCGGTCTGAGGGCGGGCCAGGTCACGGTGCGAAAGCGGCGCCAGGCGCCCGCGCCGTCCATCGCCGCCGCCTCGTGCAGTTCGCGCGGGGTGTTCTGCAGCCCGGCGAGCAGCGCGACCGTGGTCTGCGGCATGCCTGCCCAGACCCCGACGACGATCACCGCGGGCAGGGCGGTGCCGAGGCCGCTCAGCCAGTCGCGCCCGTCACCGAGGCCCAGGTCGCGGAGCGTCTCGTTGAGGATGCCCGCGTCCGGGTTGTAGACGAGCCGCCACATGATGCCGACGACGACCTCGGGCATCGCCCACGGGACGATCGCGAGCGCCCGCGCCAGCCAGCGGAAGCGGAGGTTCTGGTTGAGCAGCAGGGCGAGTCCGAGCGCGAGCAGGAACTGCGGCACGGTCACCCCGACCGCCCACAGCAGTCCGATCCTGAACGAGTCCCAGAACAGCGTGTCGTGCAGCAGGTCCTGGAAGTTGAGGGCGCCGGTCCACTGCGTGGGTTCGGTGCGGCCCGACTGCGAGTCGGTGAACGCCAGCGCGATCCCGTACAGCAGCGGTCCGACGCTCAGCACCAGGATCGGGATCAGCGCGGGCAGCACCAGGAACCAGGCCCCGTGGTCGGGGGTCCCGCCGGCCCGGCCCGGCCGTCCCGCCGAGCGCGGCGCACGCCGTGCCGGCTGTTTCGTCGCGCTCACCAGTGCCACGTAATCGACCCCTTTGGGCGGCTCGTACGGGTCTGGCCGTCCAGGCGGCCCCGGTCATGGTCGTGAAGGCGGTGTACCTCGTCAAGGCACCACGCACACCGTGCTACCTCGGGCAATGCGAGACTGGCCAACGGTTGGCGTGATCGTGACGCCGTGGGCGAGGGTCCGAGGAACACACGGAGGCGGCGGAATGGACGAGGCGCGGGCGCGGGACGTGCTGGCCACGGCGGGTGTGCTGCCCCGGTCGGCCGGGGACGCGCGGCTCCTCGCCCTGGGCGAGAACGCCGTATTCGCCGCCGGTGACCTGGTCGTCAAGGTGGGACGCGACGCCGAACTCCTGGGCCGCGCACGGCGGGAGCTGGAGATCGCGGCCTGGCTCGCCGACGCGGACGTCCCCGCGGTGCGGGCCGCCGAGCCGAAGGCGCTGCTGGTGCAGGGGCACCCGGTGACGGTGTGGCACCGACTGCCCGATGCCGTACGCCCCGCCGGGCCACCGGATCTGGCCGGACTGCTGCGGGTCGTGCACGCGCTGCCCGCCCCCTCCTTCGCCCTGCCGCCACGCGAACTGCTCGGCGGGGTGGAGCGCTGGCTGCGCCTCGCGGGCGACACGATCGACCCGGCGGACGCGGCGTACCTGCGCCGGCGGCGCGACGGTTTCGCGACGGCCGCGGCGGCGCTCACCCCGCATCTGCCACCGGGCCCGATCCACGGCGACGCGCTGCCCCGCAACGTCCATGTCGGACCCGACGGTCCGGTCCTGGTCGACCTGGAGACCTTCTCCGCCGACCTGCGCGAGCACGACCTGGTGGTCATGGCGCTGTCCCGCGACCGCTACGGGATGCCTGCCGAGGCCTACGACGCCTTCACCACGGCGTACGGCTGGGACGTGCGCGAGTGGGCGGGCTGTTCCGTGCTGCGCGGCGCGCGGGAGACGGCCAGCTGTGCGTGGGTCGCCCAGCACGCGCCCGGCAGTCCCAAGGCCCTGGCCGAGTTCGAGCGCCGGGTGGCGTCGCTGCGGGACGGGGACGAGACCGTGCGGTGGTATCCCTTCTGATCACCTCGGCCGGTGGGATCAGTCGCCGCCGGTGACCGTGCCGGCGGCGCGGTGAAGTTCCGCGAGGACCGCGCGGACGGCCCTGCGGGCGGTGCGTTCGGGGCGGTGCAGCACGTCGATATGGCGCAGGGCCCGTACGCCGTCGAGCGGTTTGAGGACGAGGGCCGGGTGCGGGCGCGTGGTCCAGCGGGGCATCAGGGCGAGACCGCCGCCGGCGGCGACGATCTCGGCGACCACGGCGAACTCGTTGACGCGGTGGGCGAGATGGAGCCGCCGGCCCGCGGCGGCGCCGATCGCCTCGATGGTGGCCATCACCGGGAACCCGTCGTGCACGGTGATCCAGGGCTGGTCGGCGACGTCGGCGGCGCCGACCCACGGCCGGGCGGCGAGCGGGTGGTCGGCAGGCATGGCCACGTCGAGGGGTTCGCGCAGGAGGGTGCCGGCGGTGACGGTGCGCGGCCACGGCGGCGTGTGGTCGAGACGGTGGGCGAGGACGAGGTCGTAGTCGCGGGTCAGCCGCGGGAAGTCGTCCTGCGGGACGTCCTCGTCGCCGAACGCCAGGCGCGGCCCGCCGGGCGCCGCGAGGCCGCGCAGCAGGAGGGGGAAGAACGTCGAGGCCGCGCTGTGGAAGGCGGCGACCGAGACGTCCCCGTCCGGCCGGTCGACGAACTCCTCGACCGTGTGGCGTGCCCGAGCGAGCGCCGTCTCCACCTCGATCGCGGCGCCCGCGAGGGCCTGCCCGGCGTCGGTGAGCACCAGCCTCCGGCCGTGCCGCGCGGTGAGCGGGACAGGCATCGAGCGCTGCAGCAGGCGCAGTTGCTGCGAGATCGCCGAGGGGGTCACCAGCAGCGCCTCGGCGACCGCGGTGACGCTTCCCAGCTCGCCGAGCTCCCGCAGGATCCGCAGTTGTCGTTCGTCCACGGCGACAGTGTAGGCCGCCGATGTAGGCGTACTAAAAGATCCTTTTAGAAGGTGGCTCTGGGCTTCAAGCACCTCTGCGGTGCACCGTGGGCGGGTGCCTGATGCCCGCCGTACCGATGCGGTACTTCTGCTGGTCGCGATCGTCTGGGGTTCCAGCTATCTGGCTGCCCAGACGGCCACCGCCGCCCTCCCTGTCCTGGTCGTCCTCTTCGCGCGCTACGCGCTCTCCGCGCTCGCCTGTCTGGGTCTCGTCGCCGGGCGGCCAAGCCGTGGGGCGCCTCGGTGGTGGACCCGTGACGAGATCCGGGCCGGGCTGCCGCTGGGGCTCACGCAGGCCGCCGTGCTGATCGTGGAAACGTACGGCGTCGCGCACACGAGTGCCGCCAACGCGGGCCTGATCATCAGCCTGACCATCGTGCTCACCCCGCTCCTCGACCGCGCGGGCCGTCGCGGCGGGCTGCCCCCGGCGTTCTTCGCCGCCGCCGGTCTCTGTGTCCTGGCCGTCGGCCTCCTGATGTCCGGCAACGGGTTCCACGCTCCGCGCAGCGGCGACCTGCTGATGCTCGGCGCCGCCGTGGTGCGGGCGGGGCATGTCGCGCTGGTCGGCCGGCTCACGGTGCGCAGGTCGATACGCCCGCTCCAGCTGACGACCCTCCAGACCCTGGTCGGCACCGCCCTGTTCCTGGTGCCTGCCGCCGGTGACCTCCCGGTCCTGGCGCACGCCGATACCGCGACCTGGGCCCAGCTGGGCTATCTCGCCCTCTTCTGCAGTGTGTTCGCCTTCCTGGCGCAGACCTGGGCCGTGCAGCGCACCTCCGCCAGCCGGGCCAGTCTGCTGCTGGGCACCGAGCCGGTCTGGGCGGCCGCGGTCGGCATCGCCCTGGCCGGTGACCGGTTCACCCTGCTCACCGGTCTCGGCGCGACGCTGCTCGTCGCCGGTACGTACTGGGGCCAGGCTGTCGAACGCGCCCACCGCACCGAGGGCAGCCATGCGATCGCCGAGGCGACCAGCACCGCCGGGGCGAGCGCCGGACCGACAGAGGAGGACCTCACCGCACCGGACCTGAACAAGGACGCCGTACGCCGGTCAGCAGCCCTGCCCGGCGTCTGAGCGACCCGTCGGCCGCATCCCGCGCGCCGTCAGACCGTCTCGTCCGCCAACTCCCGCAAGGGCCAGGTCCCGTCCACCACGGCCGCCGCGTCGCCCTTGCGGCGCAGGAAGCTCTGGAAGTCCGCCGCCCACTGCGCGTACCACTCGATCTGGCGGCGGTGCAGCTCCGCCGGGCCGAGGGCCGCGACCTTCGGGTGGCGGACGGCTATCGCGCGGGCGAGCCGGGCCGCGGCGAGCGCGTCGGCCGAGGCGTCGTGGGCGGCGTCCAGCGCCACCCCGTACTCCGTGCAGACCGCTTCGAGGTTGCGCTTGCCCCGGCGGTAGCGGTCCACGGAGCGGTCGATCGTGTACGGGTCGATGACCGGGGCCGGATCGACGCCGCCGAGGCGCTCGCGCAGGGACGGCAGCCCGTGGCGCCGCAGTTCGGCGGAGAGCAGGGTCAGGTCGAAGGCCGCGTTGTACGCGACGACCGGGACGCCCGTCTTCCAGTACTCCACGAGGACGCCGGCGATCGCGTCGGCCACCTGGTCGGCGGGCCGGCCCTCGGCGGCCGCCCGCTCGTTCGAGATTCCGTGCACCGCCACCGCGTCCGCGGGGATCTCCACGCCCGGATCGGCCAGCCACTCGCGATGCCCGGCCGGCTCCCCGTCCTTGAGCTCGATCACGGCCCCCGTGACGATGCGCGCCTCCCGCGGATCCGTCCCGGTCGTCTCCAGGTCGAAGCCGATCAGCAGCTCCCGGTGCCAGCCCATGGGTGGCCCCCCTTCTTCGTGGTGCTTTCCCCCAGTGGTCTCCACGATCCCATGCGCCACTGACAATCCGACGGGCGCATTCCGCTTCCCGGGCCCACGCGGCAGGGCGACCGGTGACTTGAGGTCAGGAGACGGGACGCGAGTCCGCCCAGGCCAGCTCGAACTCCTCGCGGTATGTCGGGAAAAGACCTTCTTCGCCGTTCTCGTCCGACTTGAGCACCCGGCTACCGCCGCGCAGGACGAGCACCGGGGCCTCCAGGCCGCGGGTGCGGCGCAGATAGGACTGCACTACGGCGACACCGTCCGAGCCGTCGCCGTCGACGAGGTAGGCGGTGAAGCGGGGGGTCTCGTCGAAGACCTGGATCTCGAAGGCGCCCGGGTCGCGCAGCCGGGCCCGGACCCGGCGCATGTGCAGGATGTTCATCTCGACGGCGCGGCTCAGCTCGCCCCGTTTGATGCCGAGTTCCCGCTCGCGCCGCTTCACGGCGCTGGACGCGGGGTTGAGGAAGAGCAGCCGTGCCCGGCAGCCCGACTCGGCCAGCCGCACCAGACGCCGTCCGGAGAAGTTCTGCACGAGCAGGTTCAGGCCGATGCCGATGGCGTCGAGGCGGCGGGCGCCGCCGAAGAGGTCCTCCGCGGGGAACTGGCGCAGCAGGCGCACCCGGTCCGGGTGTACGCCGACGACGTCCGCGTACCGGTCGCCGACCAGGTTCTCGACGGCGTCGACGGGCAGCCGGCGGGCGGAGGGCACGTCGCTGCCGGAGCCGAGGATCTCCAGCAGCTTGGCCGAGGCGCGCTCGGCCTGGGCGAGGACCGCCTCGGACAGGGCGCGGTTGCGGGAGACGACGTTACGGGTGACTTCCAGCTCGTCCAGGGCGAGTTCGACGTCGCGGCGCTCGTCGAAGTACGGCTCGAAGCAGGGCCAGTGCTGCACCATCAGCTCGCGCAGCTGCGGCAAGGTGAGGAAACTCAGCACGTTGTCGTCGGCCGGGTCGAGCAAGTAGCCCTTGCGGCGGCTCACTTCGCGGACCGCGACGGCCCGTTGCACCCACTCCTGACCTGCCGGTCCGGCGGCGGCGACCACCCAGTCGTCGCCGTGGACGGGGTCGTAGATGGGCCGGAGAACAGCGGCCACGACCGCGCGCAGCCGCTGTTCGACCAGGTTCAGCCAGATGTAGGCGCGCCCGGCTCGCTGGGCGCGCGTACGTACCTCGCGCCAGGCGTCGGCTCCCCAGTCCAGTTCCGGTCCAATGGAACCCATCTCCATCGGCCGCGCCAGGGACACCGCGCCGGGTGGGACATCTGTGGAGTTCCCCTCGTGACCCTCGTCACCAGGAGGCAACTCCAGCCCTCCCGAGCCCACCCGCGCACCGCCTTCCGCTCCCCCGAGCCTCCGGGGGGCCTGGCCCCCACTCAACGATCAAGGAAGGGTACTCCGGGAGCGGTCGGCGGTGCAGCCGGATGGACAGGGTAGTTTCTCAACTACCGTCTCGGACATGCCCGTTCTGGTCGGCGAGCTCGGCCGGAGTGAGCGGATTCATAGCCGTGACGTCACGCGGGACGATCGAGAAGCCCTGCCAGTGGACCGGCATGGGCTGCTGGTCCTCGTCGCGGGCTATGTGGTGGAAGCCCACGTTGACCCACATGATGGGGTGCTTGAGAGCCTGACCGTTGACCCACTTGTCGACGGACTTGCCCGCCCCGGTACCGCAGTTGTGCAGGTTGTTGCTGGCGTACTGCTCGCACTTCTTGTACTCGGTGAAGTAGATGTCGCGCTTGGTGAAGTTGCGGCCGAGGAACTTGCTGGTCGCACCGGGCACGAACTCGTACGAGCGCGCGTGGTTGTCCTTGTTCTTGCCGGCGTCGCTGACGACCCGCCACCAGCGCCCGTTCTTGGCGTCGCCCGCGAGTTCCTTGGTGACCTTGGTGAGGGTGGTCTTGGTGGACGGTGCCTGAGCGCCCGCCGCGGGCGCGCTGACCGCGGAGTCGTACTGCTCGACCCGGTTCGTGGTCGAGCCGTCCAGGCCGAAGTTGAGCCGCCAGAAGATGTTGTGCCGGTGGCTCGTGGCGTAGTCCTTGGCGCCCTTGCCGATCGGCCAGCCGCGGCCGTCGCCCGCGTCGTAGTCCTCGGGGGCGAGGCTTCCGGTGGCACCCGCGTTCATGTTGATCGTGCCGTCGTCCTGGAAGCGCCACTCGGTCATGTACTCGTACCAGCCGACCTTGTTGACCGTGTAGACGAGCAGGTCCTTGCCCTGGGCCTGGAAGACCTTGTTGCCCGTGTCGGACTGCATACGGTAGGCGTGACCGCGCGAACGGGTCGTGGTGCACAGGCCCTTGACGTTGGCCTGCGACGGGTCCCAGGCGTCGGGGATCTTCACGTTCTTGATGGTGCCGCCGGGACACTCACCCGCCGCCAGGTTCATCAGTCCCTGGCCGAAGCCGAAGCCCGTCAGGTCGTCGTACTCGACCGATCCATCGTCGTAGGGGACGTCGATCTGGGCGAGCTTGGCGCTGGTGAGGACCTTGATCGGCTGGGCCTCGCCCTTGGGCTGGTAGGAGATGTTCTCCAGGACGAGCCCGGCGTTGCTCTCGTAGTGCCAGCACATCCGCCAGGTGGTGCCGGTGGAGAGCTTCTGCTCGATCTTGTAGTCCGCGCTGCAGTTGGCGGCCGCCGCGGAGGCGGCCTTCGCGGCGGTCTTGGCGGTGGTCTTCGGCTGGGCGGAGGCCGGGCCCGCGGC
The DNA here is from genome assembly GCF_052543295.1 of Streptomyces sp. SAS_270. Lineage (NCBI taxonomy): Bacteria > Bacillati > Actinomycetota > Actinomycetes > Kitasatosporales > Streptomycetaceae > Streptomyces > Streptomyces sp. SAS_270. Next base: position 30,129 of record NZ_JBMNDS010000019.1, on the reverse strand, counting down.
CGAGGTCACACCGACGGCGAGTGCGGCCACCGAGAGGCCCACCGCCGCCCGGCTGCGGGCACGGCTGATTCTGTTGACGCGCATGAAGAAGGGACTCCTTGCGGAAATCAGGAGGGTTTGGAAAGTGGACGGAGGGCGGCTCAGCCGAGCTTGCCGACCTTGCGAGCGCTCAGGTCGATCACGAAGTCACGGGTGTCGATCCAGGCACCGTTCTTGATCTTCGGGAACAGCCTCACGCAGCGGTGCTTGCCGCAGTCCGCGACGCCGGCGGGAGCACCGGAATTCGCCCGGTAGACCATGCTGGTGAGCATGAGCTGCTGCTCGGGCGAGGTGAGCTTCTTGCCGGTGGCGTCCTTGTAGTCGGCCTTCAGACCGGCGCCGAGCGGGTCGGCGATCAGCAGCTTGGCCGCCTCGATCGACTCGTCGCGGGTGATGGGCGGCTGGACACCGTGCTGCGTGTCCGTCCCCTCGACCTTGCCCGTGTCGAGGTTGACGGTCCTGGTGACGAGCGAGTCGTCCTTGTAGTCGTAGTACGTCACGTCCGCGCGACGGGGCGCGTTCGGGTCGTCGATCTCGTTCTCGTCGGGTTCGGCGAGGTCGATGCCGAGGCGCTGCGGCCCGCGGTCACCCTCGACGTTCTTGCTGGCGCCGAACGACGAACGGTTCAGCGCGATCTGTTCGACCCGCTTCAGTTCGTCGTCGGTGAGCGGGTCGCGGCCCTTGCCCTTCGCGCCCTCGGCGGGCGCCGCCTCGACGACACCCGGCTGCACGGCCGACTGGTCCTGTCCCTGCCCTTGCCCCTGTCCGGCCTGCTGGGCGGACCCGGCGCGACCGGCGCCGCCCGAGTCGTCCGCCCCCGCGGAACCCGGCAGAGTGATGCCGACCATCACGGCGGTCCCGGCCACCGCAATGGCCGCACCCGCCACCACCTTGCCCAGATGGCGGTGCACTATCTTGCGCACATCTTCCCCCACTCCCCCTGTTGTCTCTAGGAGTTCTTCGAGCCCCACTGGTTCGGCATACGCGGTATGCCAGGTCGATCGGTAAGAGGGACGTAAGTCATAGGTGGTTCCATCACTTTCGGGGAGACTCGGCACGGAGTCGCCCACGGAAGCGCAGCACTACTGGAAGAGTCGTGTCCATGCAGGTCTGGCCTGGAGAGGCGTACCCACTCGGTGCCACGTACGACGGCGCCGGCACCAACTTCGCGGTCTTCTCGGAGGCCGCCGACCGGATGGAGCTGTGTCTGCTGCACGACGACGGCTCCGAGACGGCGGTGGAGCTGCGCGAGACCGACGCGTTCGTACGGCACGCGTATCTGCCCGGGATCATGCCCGGACAGCGCTACGGCTTCCGTGTCCACGGGCCGTACGTGCCGGAGCGCGGGCAGCGCGCCAATTCCGCGAAGCTGCTGCTCGATCCGTACGCGCGTGCGATCAGTGGTTCGATCAAGTGGGGCGAGGAGGTGTACGGCTATCCGTTCGGGGCGCCCGACAAGCGCAACGACCTGGACTCGGCGCCCCACACGATGACGTCGGTCGTGGTCAACCCGTACTTCGACTGGGGCGACGACCGGCGCCCGCGCACCGAGTACCACCACACGGTGCTCTACGAGGCCCATGTGAAGGGCCTCACGATGCTGCATCCGGGCCTTCCGGACGAACTGCGCGGCACCTACGCGGCGCTCGCACACCCGGCGGTCATCGAACACCTGACGGAACTGGGTGTCACCGCGCTGGAGCTGATGCCGGTGCACCAGTTCGTGAACGACCACCGTCTGGTCGACATGGGCCTGAACAACTACTGGGGCTACAACACGATCGGCTTCTTCGCCCCCCACAACGCGTACGCCTCCTGGGGCGACCGCGGACAGCAGGTCCTGGAGTTCAAGTCGGCGGTCCGGGCACTGCACGAGGCCGGGATCGAGGTCATCCTCGACGTGGTCTACAACCACACCGCCGAGGGCAACCACCTGGGCCCGACGCTCTCCTTCAGGGGCCTCGACAACGCCTCGTACTACCGCCTCGCGGACGATCCCCGCTACTACACGGACACCACGGGCACCGGCAACTCCCTGCTCATGCGCTCACCGCACGTGCTCCAGCTGATCATGGACTCGCTGCGCTACTGGGTCACCGAGATGCACGTCGACGGGTTCCGTTTCGATCTCGCGGCGACGCTGGCCCGGCAGTTCCACGAGGTGGACCGGCTGTCCTCGTTCTTCGACCTGGTGCAGCAGGACCCGGTGGTCTCCCAGGTGAAGCTGATCGCCGAGCCGTGGGACGTGGGCGAGGGCGGCTACCAGGTGGGCAACTTCCCGCCGCTGTGGACGGAGTGGAACGGCAAGTACCGCGACACCGTACGGGACATGTGGCGCGGTGAGCCGCGCACGCTGGCGGAGTTCGCGTCCCGGCTGACGGGCTCCTCCGACCTCTACCAGGACGACGGGCGGCGTCCGCTGGCCTCGATCAACTTCGTCACCTGTCACGACGGTTTCACGCTGCACGACCTGGTGTCGTACAACGACAAGCACAACGACGCCAACGGCGAGGACAACCGTGACGGCGAGAGCCACAACCGGTCCTGGAACTGCGGCGCCGAGGGCGAGACGGACGACGCGGACGTCCGTGCGCTGCGGGCCCGCCAGATGCGCAACTTCATCGCGACGCTGATGCTCTCGCAGGGCGTGCCGATGCTCAGCCACGGCGACGAGTTCGCCCGCAGCCAGGGCGGCAACAACAACGCGTACTGCCAGGACAGCGAGCTGGCCTGGGTGCCGTGGCCCGAGGACGGCGACGAGCTGCTGGCGTTCACCCGCGCGATGGTGTGGCTGCGCCGCGACCACCCGGTCTTCCGGCGGCGCCGGTTCTTCCACGGGCGCCCCGTGGAGGGCACGCACGACGAGCTGTCGGACATCGCGTGGTTCACCCCGGAGGGCAAGGAGATGACCCAGCGGGACTGGGACTCCGCGCAGGCGCGGGCGCTCAGCGTGTTCCTCAACGGCAACGCGATCTCCGAGCCGGGACAGCGCGGGGAGCGCATCAGCGACGACTCGTTCCTGCTGATGTTCAACGCCTCGCCGAAGCCGTTGGAGTTCGTGGTGCCGGTGAATCACGGGCGCCAGTGGCAGGTGGTGATCGACACGGCAAGCCCCGAGGGGGTGGCGCCGGGCACGGGCGCGAAGGTCAAGGCCGGGGACCGGCTGACGCTGGTGGACCGGAGTCTCACGGTGTTGCAGCGGCCGGCGTAGGGACCGGGCCGGCCGTGGGAGGCACGCGCGCGTGGAGGTCGATTTCCGATGACCGGGTGCACGCGCGGGGCTCAGTCGGTCGGCACGCGGGGCTCGTTTGCGTGCGTCGGTGACACGAAAGGCGGCCGGGCGGGTACGTAGGTCTGCATGACACCTGAGCGTCCCGACCCGGTGCCCGGGCCCCCGGTCCCCGCCGCACCGACCGCCACGTACCGGCTGCAGCTGCAGCCGGACTTCCCCTTCACGGCCGCCGAGGCGGCCGTGCCGTACCTGGCGTCGCTCGGCGTCTCGCATCTCCACCTGTCGCCCGTCCTGGAGGCCGTCCCGGGATCGACGCACGGCTACGACGTGGTGGACCACGCGCGCGTGCGGGCCGAGCTGGGTGGCGAGGAGGGGCTGCGCTCGCTGGCGCGCACCGCGCGCGAGCACGGCCTCGGCCTGGTGGTGGACATCGTGCCGAACCACATGGCGATGGCTCCGCGGCACAACCACGCCCTCTGGGAGGTGCTGCGCGAGGGGCCCGAGTCCCCGTACGCGCGCTGGTTCGACATCGACTGGGAGGCCCAGGACGGACGGCTGCTGCTGCCGGTGCTGGGCGGCCCGCTGGGCGCGGAGATCGGCCGCCTGAAGGTCGACGGCGACGTCCTGCGCTACTACGACCACGTGTTCCCGCTGCGCGAAGGCACCGAGAAGCTGCCGATGCCCGGGCTTCTCGACGCGCAGTGGTACCGCCCGGCCTGGTGGCGGCTGGCCCGTACGGAACTCAACTACCGGCGCTTCTTCAGCATTTCGGAGCTCATCGGGGTGCGTGTCGAGGACCCGGAGGTGTTCGCGGCGACCCACGCGAAGATCCTGGAGCTGCTCCGGGACGGCGTGGTCGAGGGGCTGCGGATCGACCATCCCGACGGACTCGCCGACCCGGACACCTACCTTCGCCGGCTGCACGAGGCGACCGGGGGCCGCTGGACGGTGGTGGAGAAGATCCTCGCGGACGGTGAGTCCCTGCCGGCCGCGTGGCCCGTCGCGGGCACCACCGGCTACGACGCGCTGCGGCAGGTCGACGGGCTCTTCACGGACCCCGCGGGCGCGGGCGAACTCCTCGGCCAGTACCGGCGATTCGCGGCGGTGCAGGGCGACCGGGGAGCGCACTGGGAGTCGACCGTGCGCCGGGCGGCGTACAAGGTGGTCACGCACGAGCTGGCCACGGAGACGGACCGTCTCACGCGCGTGGCGAGCCGGCTGAGCGCCACCGCCGAGGATCCGGCGCTGCGCGACCGCGCCCCCTGGGCCCTGGGCACCGCCCTGCGCGAACTCCTCGTCCGCCTGGAGGTCTACCGCCCCTACCCCTCCACGGACGCCGCCTCGGTCGTCACCGGGGAGGCCGCCGCCGAGGCCCGGAAGGCCTTCACGGTGCCGGAGGAGGCCGAGGCCGTGGACGTCGTACGGGATCTGGTGCTCGGGCGGGCCGGGGAGGGGCCGGAGGCGGCGGAGTTCCGGGCGCGGTTCGCGCAGACGTCGTCGGCGCTGCGGGCCAAGTCCGTGGAGGACACGGCGTTCTACCGCTATGTGCCGCTGCTGTCGGCCAACGAGGTGGGCGGGAACCCGGGGAGCCCCGCCGTGTCCCCGGACGACTTCCACGCGTACTGCGCGCGTGTGCAGCGCGACTGGCCCGGTACGGGGACGGTGCTGTCGACGCACGACACGAAGCGGAGCGGTGACGTCCGCGCGGCTCTGTCGGTGCTCACCCAGTGCCCCGGGCGGTGGGCCGACGTCCTGGCCGAGGTGACCCGGGCCGGCACGGGCGTGCCCGACCCGCAGCTCGCGTGGGCCGCGTGGCAGACGGTCTTCGGCCTCGGCCCGGCCACCGGGGAACGCGTCCAGGGAGCCCTGCTGAAGCACGTCAGGGAGGCCGGGCTGCACACCGCGTGGACCGAGCAGGACCCGGCCTACGAGGAGGCCCAGGCGGCGTTCGTCGCGGAGGGTCCGTGCGGCTCCCCCGGGAGACTCGTGACGGGCCTGCGTGCCGCCCTCGCGCCGCATGTACGGGCGAACGTCCTGGGCGCCGCCCTGGTCCATCTGACGATGCCCGGCGTTCCGGACGTCTACCAGGGCACGGAGGCCGAGTACCTGGCGCTGGTCGACCCGGACAACCGGCGTCCCTTCGCCCCTGCGGACCAGCCCTCCGAGAAGACGGACCTCACCACGGCCGCCCTGCGCCTGCGCGCGCGCCGCCCCACCGCCTTCGGCGACGAGGCGACGTACACCCCCCTGCCGGCCGAGGGCCCGGCCGCCCCGCACTGCGCGGCGTTCGTGCGCTCCGGAGAGGTCCTCACGGCCGTCACCCGCCTGTCCCTGCGCCTGGCCGAGGCGGGCGGCTGGCGTGACACCCGGCTTCCGCTCCCCGCGGGACGGTGGGCCGATGTACTGGCTCCGGGCCGGGAGTTCACGGGCCACGCGCGCGTGGAGCAGCTTTTCGAGACCTTGCCGGTGGCGCTGCTGGAACGGGTCAGCGGCAGCGGACCGGGAGGGTCCGGGGCGAGCGGCTGATCAGGCCCTCCGCGGCGGGCCGCGCCCCCGGAGCCCACCGCAGGTCCGGCACGGCGGCCAGAAGGGCCTTCAGGCCGTGTTCCGCCGTGAGACGGGCGAGGAGAGTGCCCGGACAGGAGTGCGGTCCGGAGCCGTACGCGAGCGGACCGGGATCGGTGCGGAAGGCGTCGTAGCGGTCCGGGTCGGCGAAGCGTGCCGGGTCGCGGCCCGCCGAGCCGAGCAGACAGGCCACCGTGGCACCGGCCGGCACGACGCCGACCGGTTCGGTGGCGCGCCGCAGCACCACGTGCAGCGGCGGATCGCGGCGCAGCGACTCCGCCCAGGCACCGGCGGTGAGCTCGGGGCGGGCGCGGACGGCCGCCAGTTGGCCCGGGTGGTCGAGGAGGTTGGCGAGGAACGACGCGAGCGCCCTGGCTGTCGTGTCACCGCCCGCTCCGAGCAGGGTTCCGGCCAGCCCCGCCACGGCTTCGTCGGGCAGGGGGCGTCCACCGACGCGGGCCGCGCACAGCACCGACAGCAGGTCCGTGCCCGGGTGGGCCCGGCGGCGGGCGATGTACGGGCGCAGGAAGGCGTCGAGTTCGGGGTGGTGGCCGCCGAGGTGATCGAGACCCGTGCGGCACCAGGTGTGCACGCGCGCGGTGTCCTCGTACGGCAGCCCCAGCGCGGCGACGGCCGCGGCGGCCGGCAGCCAGTGGCAGAACTCGGCGACGAGGTCGGCCTCCCGGCGATCGGCGAGGCGGCGGGCCAGGACGTACGCCGTGCGCTCGACTCCCGCGCTCAGGGCGGCCGACGCCGGACCGCGGAACGCGGCCGCGACGAGCGAGCGGTGCATACCGTCCGCCTGGTGGGCGGGAGTGCGTCCGGGCGGCGGCGCGACGAGCCGCGGGTCCTCCAGCGCGGCGCGTACGTCGGCGTACCGGCTGACCAGCCAGGCGCCGAAGGGGGCGTCGTGGACGAGGGGGAAGTGCTCGCGGAGGGTGCGGTAGAGCGGGTGCGGGTCGCGCTCGACCGCGGGGTCGCGGAGGCTCGGCGGGGGTCCGCAGGGGCCGGGCGGCCGCATCCCGGGGGAAACGGTGGCCACGGCAGTCAGTCCGCCCGAAGGGCCGGCGAACCCGGGAAGACACAGCACCAGCGGCTCCCGCCTGTGCGTCGGCGCGCAGGGGCGATGCGCGCGGTTGCCCCCAGCCGACCACCCCGGACTGCTGATCGCAGCCCGCATGAGCCCGTACGGGTGACGCCGGCGTCCCGCGGGGCATCGCGCGCCGCGCGATCGTCCCGGCGCCCGGCACGTCGGCGCCCGGCGTTGCGTCGTACGCCGCGTGATCACCCCAGCGCCCGGCACACGCCCGCGCACACGCCCAGGGCTCGCGACAGACAGACGGCGTGCGGTGACGAGCGACGCCGTCCTGGCAGGGGGGACAGCGGGCGAGCGCCGGTGCCTGGCGTACGTCGGCCTGCATGCCGCCCGGTGGGACGGGCACCCCGACCCGGTGGGACCGGCACGCCGACCGAAGACGGCGGCACCCGGCGTCCGCACGGCCGGAAGGTGTTTCTGGCGGCCACGGGACCGGTATCCGCACCGGCGACGAGTCCCACGCCGCCGTCGCGCACCCGCCCGCCAACACCCCTTTCCTGCCGATATGTTCACCCGTTGACGGTAAACGCCACTTGGCGCCCCCTGGAGCCTCCCCACCGGCTGCTTGACAGTTCAACCCTCTTCATGGAGTACTGCGAAGGCGACCCAAAGCGGACAAGTCGGGGGTGAGTCTCCTGCTGGAGTTGCGCTACCCCAGTGTGACCGAAATCGTCTCGTCCGCCCGGGCGTTGGCGGCCCATCGCCCCGCGCTGTGCAGCCTCAGGCAAGTCGGCGTCTCCCGGGGCGGCAGACCCCTTCACCTGCTGTCCGTCGGTCACGCACGGCGCGCGGTGCTCGTCGTGGCGGGTGCGCACGCGAACGAACCGACCGGGGGTTCGACCCTGCTGTCCCTGGCCGAACGCGTACTGCACGAGCGGGAGTTGAGGGCCGGCACATCATGGCACTTCCTGCTCTGCGCGGACCCGGACGGGGCGAGCCTGCATGTGACGCCCGCGCCGCGCACCCTGCTCGACTACCACCTCGGTTTCTTCCGCCCCGCCGGTCCCGAGCAGCCGGAGTGGTCCCCCTCCGTCCTGCCGCCCGACCGGCTGCCGCCGGAGACCCGCGCCCTCACCCGGGTGATCGACGAGGTGAGGCCCTATCTCCAGGTGACCCTGCACGGCACCGATCTGGGCGGCAGCTGGGTGCAGTTGACCAAGGACATCCCGGGGCTCGCCGAGCCGTTCGCCAAGTCCGCGGCGGAGTTGCACATCCCGGTGGAGACCGGCGCCTCCGACGCCGCGGGCTGGCCCGCGTCCGGGCCCGGGGTGCATGTGATGCCGGCGCCGGGCTCGGGCACGGCGTACCCGAGCATGCCCGACGACGCACGGCACAGCACGTGGTACCACGCGCACCGGTACGGCGGCCTGACCGCGGTCGTCGAAGTGCCCATGTGGGCCAGCGACCTGGTGGACGATCCGACGCCGCACCCGGACCCGGCGGACGCGTTGCGGCGGCTGGCGCGCCGACTGCTGCGGGACGCGCTCCAGGTGGAGGCCGTCCTCACGGAGGCGATGCCCCGGCTGAGCGGTCCGGACGGTCCGCTGCTGCGGGCCGCCAAGTGGGCGCTGGAGCTGGTGCCGGGCCTGGCCGCCGACTGGATCCGGACGCCTCCCGCAGACACCACGATGGCGTACGTCGGCAGCGTGGACGCGTTCGGCCGCCGGCTCCCGCTGCGGGCCGCCTCGATGCTGCTGCGGGTCCTGCAGGAGGCCGACGACCGTGCGGCGCCGCGTCTGGAGGCGCTCGTCGCCATGTGGTGCGACGCCTTCGCCGAGCGCTTCCGCGCCCGCTGGGTCCCGCTGGAGCACCAGGTCGAGCACCAGTCCCGTACGGTGCTCGCGGCGGCCCGCCACGCACGTGCGGACGCGGCCTAGATCAGTCCGCCGGCGCGAACACCGCCCCGGTCTCGGCACCCAGCACGCAGGAGTTGGCGAAGGTGTGCCGGTACTCGGTCGGGCGGCCGTTCCACTCGCCGTGCGCGGAGGCGGTGACCGGCGCGTAGATCATCGGGCAGAGGACGTCGGCCCGGGGCGGGATCCGGTCGATGCGGCCGTCCGCCGCGTCGAGTTCCTCGCAGGCCTCGGCCGCGCGCACGTGCCCCTGGGGCGGGTCACAGAGGAGCAGCGTGCCGCCGCCCGTGTCGGCGGATCGGGCGTCGCCTCGGGCGACCGTGAGGTAGAGCCAGTTCCCGGGGGCGGCCTCGTGGGGAGCGGCCTGCGCCGGGAGCGCGCATGCCGTGAGCAGGGCCGCCGACGCGAGGAGACCGCCGCGTACCGCTTGAGTGGTTCTTGTCATTCCTGGTGCATCGGCACGGCGGGCTGCGAGCCCCACCCGTTCTCACCCGAACGGGAGCGCACGGGCGCCTGCGAGGCGGCGAGTTCGAACGCGGCGAGCACCACGCGCGCCTGGTATTCGACTTGGCGGACGACCGGGATCCAGCGCGCCCCGTGGCCGTCGCGGTAGTCGGCGCACCACCCGTCGATGAGCCGGTCCAGCTCGGGCAGCACGCCGCCGGGGTCGCGCCCGGAGCCGGTCACCAGCTGACGCAGCAGCCCGGCGGTGCGCAGGGCGACCCGGCGTCCCGCGAGGCTCAGGGAGGTCAGGCGGGCGGTGTCGAGGCGTGGCAGTGGGCGGGAGCCGACGGCGCAGGTGTCGGGGTCCCAGGAATCGGCGAGACCGGGGCCGACCAGTAAATAGTCGTCGACCGGCGCGAGGAGGCAGTCCGTGTCCGGGGAGGCGGCCAGCTGGGGGCGCAGCCGGGCGAGGATGTCCTCAAGGAGGCGTGTGTCGCGGCGCAACGTGCCGCTGACGGCGCGCAGGACCGCGTCGGCGTCGGCGGGCGGCGTGGCGTCCTCGACGGCCGTCACGCCCCACATGGGGGCCTCGACGATCGCGGTCACCGTGCCGTGCCGGTGCGGATGGAACCAGGTGGACTCGACCGCGGCCTCCGTGATCGCGGCGGCCAGGTCGCCGCGGTGCGGCGGGGGAATGCGGTAGACGGCGGGGCCGAGCGCCGGCCAGTACAGCGTGTCGTAGGGACCGAGTTCGCGCGGGATGCCGTGGCGCGCCGCGATCTGGGCGACCCGGTGCGGGAGTCCGGGCAGGTCGCGGGTGAGTTCGACGAAGGCGCCGCCGACGTCGACACCGTGCAGGGAGCACTGGAAGAAGGGCCGCAGCTCGTCCTGGAGGTCGAGGAGGGCGCGGGTCTCGGGCAGGACGGCGCCGTCCGCGCCCTCGGGCAGCCACTCGGGCTGTTCCAGGAAGCCCGGCCGGAAGAAGTGCCTGAAGTAGTGGCCGAGGGTGTACGGGCCGGGCAGCCAGGCCTCGTTGCGGCGGGAGCCGTCGGGGTCGAGGCAGAGCAGCAGGTTCCAGGTGGCGTCCGAGCCCTCGCGGAGCCGGGGGTCGGCCAGCGCCCGCTCGGCCAGCCTCAGCACGGTGGCGCCGCCCACGGGTTCGTTGGCGTGCGGTCCGGCGACGACGAGGGCCTGGCGGCTGCCGTGCCCGACGGACAGGAGCCAGAGCGGATTGCCTGCCCGGGAGGTACCCACGCGGCGCAGTCGGGCGTCCCGCGGGTGGCGGGCGACGAGCGCGGCCGCGCGGGCGCCCAGCTCGTCCACGGTCGGGTAGCGCGGAAGTGGCGGCAGGGGACACCTCCACTGTGCGATGCCGTCGGTTCACCTGGTGTGCATGGTGTAGGCACAGTCAGTCACGGCTCAAGGGGTACGTCAACACTGTGGAAGGCAAGGGAAGTTGAGCATGAGCCCAGAGTGAATCCCAGGCCAGAGCTCTGCGGGACGCGGGGGCCCTGGGGCACCGGGGCGTCGAACGCTCAGCCGGCAGCCAGCCGGAACGACATCCGCCCGAAGCCGACCATGTCGCCGTCGCGGACGACGGCCGCGCCGATCACACGCCGCCCGTTGACGGTCGTGCCATTGGTCGAGCCGAGGTCGCGCAGCACCCACAGACCGCCGTAGCGGCTCAGTTCGGCGTGCACCCGGGACACCGTCTCGTGGCTGAGCCGCAGCCCGTTCGCGGGATCGCGGCCGATGCGCAGCGGGTAGGGACTGCCCGGGTTGGGCAGCAGCAGCTTGGGCAGCCGCTCGGCCTGCCAGGCCCTGCGCAGCCGCACGGTGAAGCCGGAGACCGCCTCGACGGTGCCGAACACCAGCTTCGACCACCGGTTCTCGGTGGGCAGGTCGGCGGTGAGCGCGGCGAGTTCGTCGGACCTGCGGGCGGTGAGGGCCAGCTCCATACGGCGGACGAACGTGTCGTGCGAGAGGCGGCCGAGGGCGACGCCGTCACGGAGCACCTTCAGCGCCCGGTCGCGCTCCGCGTCGGACAGCCGCGCGGGGTACGTGTGGAACTCGAAGGACGACGTCACGGTCGTGATTGTCGGTCAGCGAAGGCGGGGTGTCCAGAAAACGGGGAAACGACCACTGCGGCCGACAGGGTCGTTCCGTGCGGCAGAAGGGCGGCAAAAGGGTGGATCCGAAAGCGAATTGATCTCGTTTGACGCACCATGGACGGGCTGCGCCACAGTGAGCAGCATGGAGCGACGAGTGGGCAACAGCGGACAAGCGAACAGGTGAGCTGACAAGGGGGAACCGTCTGTGCGGTTCGATGTGTGGGCACCGCAGGCCGACCGGATGACGCTCCACTGCGAGGGCGGCGCGCGGGCACTGGAGCGCGATCCGGAGCGCGCCGGGTGGTGGACGGGCGAGGCCGACGCGCGGGACGGCACGCGGTACGGGTTCGCGGTGGACGACGGGCCGGTGCTGCCCGATCCCCGCTCGCGCCGTCAGCCGGACGGCCCCGACGGGCTGAGCGCGGTGGTCGACCAGGGACGGTACGACTGGCGTGCCGAGTGGCCCGGGCGCCCGCTGCCGGGCGCGGTCCTGTACGAGCTGCACGTGGGGACGTACACCCCCGAGGGGACGCTCGGCGCGGCCGCCGGGCGGCTGGAGCACCTCGCGCGACTGGGCGTCACCCACGTCGAGTTGATGCCGCTGTGCCCGTTCCCCGGACGGCACGGATGGGGGTACGAGGGCGTCTCGCTGTGGGCGGTGCACGAGCCCTACGGCGGCCCCGAGGCGCTGAAGCGCTTTGTCGACCGGGCGCACGAACTCGGTCTGGGCGTCGTCCTGGACGTGGTGCACAACCACCTCGGCCCGTCCGGGAACCACCTGCCCGCGTTCGGGCCGTACTTCACGGACACCCACCACACGCCCTGGGGCTCCGCGGTGAACCTGGACGCGCCCGGCTCGGACGAGGTGCGCGCGTATCTCGTCGGCAGCGCGCTGGCGTGGCTGCGGGACTACCGGCTCGACGGGCTGCGTCTGGACGCGGTGCACGCGCTGATGGACACGCGCGCGTGCCACTTCCTGGAGGAGCTGTCGACGGCCGTGGACGGCCTCGCCGCCGACCTGGGGCGCCCTCTCTTCCTGGTCGCCGAGTCGGACCTGAACGACCCGCGGCTCGTGACGCCGCGCAAGGAGGGCGGCCTCGGACTGCACGCCCAGTGGAACGACGACTTCCACCACGCGCTGCACACCGCGCTGACCGGTGAGGCGCAGGGCTACTACGCGGACTTCGCCCGGGCTCCTGTCGCGGCGCTCGCGAAATCGCTGACCTCGGGCTTCTTCCACGACGGCACGTATTCGAGCTTCCGCGGGCGCCACCACGGGCGCCCCCTGGACCGTACGCGCGTCTCCGCGCACCGGCTGCTGGGCTACGCGCAGACCCACGACCAGGTCGGCAACCGCGCGCAGGGCGACCGGCTCTCGGCGTCCCTCTCCCCCGGGCTGCTGGCCTGCGCCGCCGCGCTGGTGCTGACGGCGCCGTTCACGCCGATGCTCTTCATGGGCGAGGAGTGGGCCGCGGGCACGCCCTGGCAGTTCTTCACCGACCACACCGATCCGGAGCTGGCGGAGGCCGTACGGCGGGGCAGGCGGCGGGAGTTCGCGGCGCACGGCTGGGCCGAGGAGGATGTACCGGACCCGCAGGACCCGGCGACCCGGGAGCGCTCCTGTCTCGACTGGTCGGAGCCGGCGCCCGGCGCGGAAAACGGGCTCCACGCGCGCGTGCTGGACTGGTACCGCGATCTGATCGCGCTGCGGCACAGCCAGCGGGACCTGTCGGACCCCGATCTCGCGGCTGTCAAGGTCGCCCACGACGAGGGGGCGCGCTGGATCGCGTTCCGGCGCGGGGACGTCCAGGTGGCCGTGAACCTCGGCAAGGACGCGGCGGCGATCCCGCTGGGCATCCGCAACGCGCGCGTGCTGGCCGCGTGGGAGCCGGTGGAGCGACCGGGCGCCGACGGGCTGCTGCACCTGCCGGGCGAGTCGTGCGTGGTGCTGGCGCAGGCTTGAGCTCCCGGGACGCCTCGGCTCGTGCGGGTCAGTCGTCGCCCGGAAGTTCGGTGACACGTTCGAGGAGGATCGCCTCCCAAGCGCGGCGGAGCTGGACGCGCAGGAGCGGCACGGGGCCCGTGTCGCCGCCCCGCAGCCCGTCGGCGAGGCGGATCAGGATGTCGCAGCGCGACAGCCACAGGCCGCGCAGACAGGGGCGGGCGCCGTAGCCGGCGAGGGTCGCGGCGCGTACGGCGGCGGGGGCGCCGACGGCGATCGCGAGCCCGGCGATGTCCTCGGCGGGGTCACCGAGGACCGCGTCGCTCCAGTCGAGGACGCCGCGCACCCGGCCGTCGCCGCTGACCACGAGGTGCTCGCCCCTGAGGGCATGGTGCACCAGGACCGCGCCCTGGGACTGGGCCGCGAGCTGGACCGCCGCGGGGGCGGTGAGCTGCGCGAGCCGGGCGGGGTCGAACTCGTCGGCGGCGGCGAGCCGCCGGGCGGCGTCCGCGGCGGCGGCCCGCAGCGTCTCCAGGGAGCGCGGTGCGGCGCGCGGAACGCCGAGCGGCTCCGCCTGGCGTACGGCCACCTCGCGCAGGCCCGTGAGCAGCCCCGCCAGATCGTTCTCGCCGAGCGCCGAGACGTCCGGTGCTTCGCCGGTGGTGCCGGGCAGCCGGGTGTCCAGGGTGTAGCCCAGCCCGCTCGCCCACTCGCCGTGCGCGACGCTCACCGGGACGGCGACCCCGACGTGCGGCCGGACCAGATCGCGCAGCCGCAGCTCACGGCGCAGTCGCACGGAGGCGTCACGGTCGGGCGCGAGGCGCAGCACATGGCGGGTGCCGACCCACCAGCTGGAGTGCGCGCCGCCCTCGCCCACGGGCCGCACGTCGGGTCCGGCGCCCGACGCCCCGCTGCCGGGGAGGAGGGACAGGACCAGCCGGCGGACGGTGTCCGCTGTCGGTGTCGGTGCCTGGGTCATGATCGCGCCGTTGTCGTCCGGGGGCGTGGGCGGGGCTCTCGCCGGGTGGTCGGTGGGTACACGTCGCTCGGGTGGGCCGGGTCAGTCGACGATCACCAGCTCGCGGGAGGTGGTGTTGAGGCGACGGCCGCCGTCCGCGGTCACCGTCACGATGTCCTCGATGCGCACCCCGAAACGGCCCGGCAGATACACGCCGGGCTCCACGGAGAAGCACATCCCGGGCACCAGGGGCATTTCCTCGCCCTCGATCATGTACGGCGGCTCGTGCGTGGTGACGCCGATGCCGTGTCCGGTGCGGTGGATGAAGTACTCGCCGTATCCGGCGTCGGCGATGACCGCGCGGGCCGCCCGGTCGACCTCCTGGCAGGCGACGCCCGGCCGCACCGCCGCCACGCCGGCCTCCTGGGCGGCGCGTACGAGATCGTGCACCTTGCGTTCCTCGGCGTCCGGTTCGCCGACGTGGACCGTGCGGGAGGTGTCGGAGCCGTAGCCGTGCTTCAGGCCGCCGAAGTCGAGGACGACCATGTCGCCGTGCCCGATGGTGCGCTCACCGGCCTCGTGGTGCGGGTTGGCGCCGTTCGGGCCCGAGGCGACGATCGTGAAGTCGACCTGTGTGTGCCCGAACTGCCGCAGCAGGTCGGCCAGATCGGCGGCGACCTCGGCCTCCCTGCGGCCGGCGAAGGGAACCTTCCGGATCTCCTCGAACGTTGCGTCCGCGGCTGCTCCCGCTGCCGCCAACCGGTCCAGTTCCGCCTGGTCCTTGACGGCCCGCAGCATCGGCAGGGCCTCGGTGAGAGCGACGTGGCCGGTGTCCGGGCGGCGCTTTCTGAGGCCGAGCAGGTGCAGGGCCCAGGCGTTGTCGCTGATCCCGTAACGGCCGCTGTCCCGCATCAGCGAGACGGCTGCCTCGTAGGGGTCCTTGCCGTCGGTCCAGTCGCGGAGCGTCAGCGCGGGAGCGCCGGCGGACGCGGCCGCATCGGGCGCCTCCAGGGTGGGCACGACCAGGACGGGGTCCTGTCCGGGCCGCAGCACCAGCAGGGTGAGCCGCTCGGTCTCCACGGGCCGATAGCCCGTCAGCCACACCAGATCCGGCCCGGGCGCGACCAGAACGCCGTCGAGCCCGGCGTCCGCGGCGGCATCCGCCGCGCGCCGCATACGGGCCGCGTAGTCACCGGCCGTGAAGGGCGCGGGCGTGCTGGTCATCCATACCTCCGTCTGTCCGGAGTTCCCCGGGAGCCTTCGGGCAGCATCCTGCCCCTCCGCACAGGCGTGCGCGAGCCGATTGCGGCCGTTGAACCGGCCGAACCTAATGATTCGGTGCCGCTGAACCATTAGCACTAATGATTTGATGCTCGCACCCCATTAGTGCGGGACGTCCAGCGGCGGCTGACGAGCCACTTCGGAGTCGCCTGCCGCCAGGTCTCCGCCCCCGGGGCATGCCGCTACGTCGCGATCCCGGGCACGACGGACAGTTGCTGCCGGTTGCCGTTCGCGTGGCGGACGCTCAGGGCTACGGAGGTCCCGGGGCGGGCGTCGGCGACCGCTCGCGCGAGATCGGCGGCCGAGTCCACGCGGGTGCCGCCGAGGGCGAGCAGGACGTCACCGCGGACGACGCCCGCGCTGTAGCCGGGGCCCGGGACACGGACGCCGATGAGGAGCGCGCCCTTGCCGCTCGGGGCGTCCACCACCTCGACGCCGAGCGTGGCCCCGGCACCTGCCCCCGCGGCTTCCTTCGAACGCATCCCTGTCGGGGTCGAACTCCCACCGCCGGACCCCGACCTGGTGGCGGAGGAAGGCTGCGGTAGTGCGCCTCCCGGCGGCGCGGACCGGCCCGCCTGCTGCTGCAGGTCGGCGAGCTTGCTCATGCCGATCACCGTGGCCCCCACCGTGCCGAGCCCCACACCCGACAGGACCAGCACCGTCCCGACGAAAAGGCCGAACAGCAGGGTCGTGAGCCGCCTGCCGCGCCGCCGGGCGGCGTGCGGGCGCCGGGACGCGCTGCCCCCTCTGCGCCCGTCACCCGGTTCCTGCCCCGGCATCGGCTTGGGACGCAACGCAGTCTGTTCCATGGTTCGCCTCCGGATCGCCCCCGGCAGATGCTCTACCCGGCGCTCCGGCGCGCGACGATCCACGAACGAGTGAGACTGACACGTGCGTTCGGCCAGGTGGGGGCGCGTGCGTGAAGTGCGCTGCCGCCGGGCTCGCGCCCGCGCCCGATCCTCCGGGAGCGGGCGCGCGCCCCACGCGGACCGGCCGGAATCCGGATACGGAAGTGGGAAGTCCTGTTGTCGGTGGCGGCTGTTACGTTCTGCGGCATGACCGACCGCGCCCTTCAGCTGCTCCGCCGCCACACCCACCTGGCCGAACTGGCCGCGTTCCCCTTCGACTTCGACCTGGAGCGAGCGGACCACGTGGAGCCGGTCCGGCTCGCCTCGGGCGGCCCGCTCCAGCCGGTCGCGGGGGACGACACGGGCGGTACGTACTTCGTGTGCGGGGACGGTTCCGTGCTGTACGCCGACTCCGAGGGATCGGCCGGGATCATCGGAAACAGCGTCGACGAGGCGCTGGAGACGATCATCGGGCTGCCGGGATGGCGCGACCATGTCGGCCTCTCGCCGCAGGACGGCGAGGAGCGGATCCTCGCGCAGGTCACCGAGACGGAGGAGGAGATCCGCGAGGACTACGGCATCGACGCCGAGCGCGCCGAACTGCGCACCGCGCTGGGCTTCCCCGAGCGCTCCCCGGTGGAGCTGGTCGGCATGCTGCACGCCGCGCTGCAGCGCACCGAGCCCGACTTCCTCCTCCTCAACGGCGAGGAGGGATGCGCGTACGCGCTGCTCGACCGCCTCCCCCGGCCGCCGCTCCAGGAGGTGGTCATCGCCGAGGGCCGCGCCGATCTGGCCCGCCTGCGCCGCGAGGACGCACACACGGCGTGGGACGAGGTGGCCGGGGACGCCGGGCGCCGCGCGCTCGCCCTGCGCGCCGCCCAGTACGACCGCAGGGATACCGACCTGCCGCTGCTGCGCCATCTGCTCCGCCGCGAGACCGAGGCATCCATGACGGACGAACTGCGCCTCGGCGCCGTCCTGGTGGGGCTGCACGGCCTGGCCGAGGACCTGCCGCTGCTCTTCGAGGTCCGCGAGACGACGTACGACACATGGTGCGGGCTCGCCGGCATGCCGGAACCGGGTGCGAGCGGGGAGGAGCTGCGGGAGTGGGCGCGCGGCCTCGACGACTCGCTCTTCGGCACCGACCCCTCGGACGAGCCGGCGTCCACCTGGACCGATCTCGCGAGCGGGCGTGGCATGGCCGAGCATGTCCGCGTCGCCCTGATCCGCACGCTGGACGAGATCGACCTGCGCGCCTTCGTGAGCGCCCGGGACGGCAAGGCGCCGGACAGGTCGGACTCGTACGAACTTGCTTATCTGGCCCAGGAGTTCGAGGACCTGGGTGACACCTTCCAGGCACTGCGGGCCCATCGGCTGTACGTGCCGCTGACGTCCACCGCCTCGGACCGCGCCTCGGCGCTTCTGCGGCTCTCCCGGCTGGAGAGGGAGGCCGGTCGGCTGCCGGCCGCCGTCAGCGCGCTGGGGCAGCTGCGCGACACCCTCGCCCGGCCCGCCGACGACACCGTGGCGCACTGGCGTGGCACGAACCTGGGCGCGTTCGTCGTCGACGAGCACCATGAAGTGGCGAGCGCGGCCGCGGGCGATCCGGCTCTCGCCGCGGCGGGCCGCGAGGTCACCGAGGCCGCCTCGGCGCTCCTGGCGGAGCTGTCGGAGGCGGCCCGCCGGGCCGTCAGAGCGCCATCGACACCGTCTGCCGGCTGAGGGGCGGCACGGGCACCTGGTCGGGTACGAAACCGTGGGCGCGCCGGGCCAGGTCCGCCGCGCCGTAACGGTGGCAGTCCTGATGCCACTTCAGGATTCCTGACAACCAGTTCTGCAGCTCCACGACATAGCCGTCCATGATCTCGCGCACCTCCCGCGAGAGCTTGAGGTCGTCGTACAGAATGGGCAGTTCATGGGCGGCGACATGCTCGAACTGCCGCATGCGCTGGGTCATGAGGTCGTGGACGATGCCGAGTGCGGTGGGGTAGTCGCAGCCGAAGAAGTTCTGCACGACGAGGATGCCGTTGTGCACCTCGCCCTCGTACTCGATCTCCTTCTGGTACGAGAACACGTCGTTCAGCAGGCACGCGTAGTCCATGGCCGCGTTCTCCAACGACCGTACGGGACCACTGCGGTAGACCTCCGGCGGGACCTCGGGGCCGTGGCCGCCCATACGGCACAGGCTCATGGTGAGCTCGGAGCCGAAGGTGGCGCGGCGCATCTCCATGTAGTCGACTGGATCCGGGATGCGGTTCTGGATCTGGTTGAACAGCTCCCACACCCAGCTCTCCGTCATCACGTCCACCGCGGCCCGGAACGTACGCCGCTGGTCCGTGGTCATCGCCGCCGTCGTACGGGTCCACAGGTCGATCAGCCCGCGTTCCATGCCGTTGACCGGGACCACGGGCTCCTCGCCGTCGACCGGCATACAGGCCGACAGTCGCTCGGTGCACAGCTTGGCGGCCGCCAGATCGCGGCGGTGCCCGAAGACCACCGGGTAGTAGTCGTCGCCGTAGGTGCCCCAGGCAAGCCACTGGGAGCTGAGGTCGAGTTCGTCGGGCGTGGCGTCCGGGTCGAGGCCCGCCGAGCACAGCGGCAGGTCGTAGGCCAGCAGCTTGTCCTCGTCCCAGACGCCCTCCTGGAGCATGCCCATGCCGTGCATCCAAGGGGTGAGCCGCTGCCGGGCGCCTTCCAGGTGCGGGCTGACCGACACCTCGAACGGCATGTAGAAGGGCGGGAGTTGGGAGGGGCCGACCTTCTGGAAGGGCATGTGCGTGTAGGCGCGCAGCCGCTCGGCCCCGGCGTCGGCGAGCAGCCCCCGCATGTCGGTGGCGGACGTGCCGAAGACGCCGATCCCGAAGGGCCGCTCCGCGGACAGGGCGCCCTCGTTCATGTAGCGGCTGGAGCGCAGGTGCCATTCGTGGCCGCCCGACTGCCAGTCCTGCAGCCCCTGCGCATACGCGGCGACCGCAGCGACCTCGACAGGGGTGAGCCCCTCCTCCAGGGCCAGCGCGGGCACTTCGGTGAACGCCGTGTGCTCGAACTGGTGCAGCCGTGACGTGAGGATGTCGTTGACGGTCTCGGCGGCCTCCTGGGTGGAGCAGCCGAAGAAGGTCTCCAGGACGAGGACGCCATTGCTGAGCTCGCCCTCGTCCTCGACCTCGCGCTGGTAGGAGAACAGGTCGTTGCGCAGGTGCACACCGTCGGAGAACGTCTCCATCAGCACCCGCAGCGGCCTGGACTCGGCCACGGCGGCGGGCACTTCGGACGTCGCGTACTCCACGAGCCCCGCCGACCAGGGGGCGCCGCCCACCTTGCGGCGCATCTCGATGTACTCGACGGGGTTGGCGACGCGCCCTTCGTTGATGTTGGACAGCTCCCACAGCGACTCGTTGAGGAGGTGCTCGGTGGAGACGGCGAACCGTCTGCGCCAGTTGGCCGACATCGACGGCACGGTGCGCGCCCAGAGGTCGGCGAGCCCCGCCTCGACGGGATTCTCCGGCTCCGGTACGGGAGTTGCGAGGTCGAGCGGCATGAACAGCGGGAGCCGGTCCAGGTACGCCTTGCCGCCCTCGCGGTCCTGGCTGCGTTTGAAGGTCTCCAGGAAGTGGTCGTCGAAGAAGAACACCCAGACGTACCAGTCGGTGATCAAAGAGAGCGCGGGCCCGTCGCAGTCGGGGTGCGTGTACGCGCACAGCAGCCCGTAGTCGTGCGCGTCGAGGTCGGACTGTGCCCAGATTCCGGAGCCCTCCAGCATGCCCATCCCGCGCGCCCAGTCGGAGGAATGGGCGCGGGCCTCGTCGAGGTGCGGGTTCAGCCGGGCGTGATACGGCATGTAGAAGCGCGGGAGTTGGAACGGCTGCGTCATGGGCGGGCCCTACCCGGGGCCTTCGGAGGCCATCCGCCGCACCGGACATGATCACACCATCGCGTGAACCACGGACGAAACCGCCCGATTCCCCAGGTCTTGTGACGTTGACTTCCGCGCTCGCAGACTACGGGGGTTCACGCGTCCCCCACTTCCCCGGAGTCCCGATGACCCCCTCCAGAGTCCCGAAGAGCATGAGCCCCGCCAGGTCGGACCACCGCGTGGTGTGGCCGGCGTGAACGGTCCGCAGGCCGCGTCCACCGTGCCCGTTCCCGATGTCTTCGACCCGCGGCGGTACGCCGACGGCGTGCCCCATGCCGCGTACCGCACCCTGCGCGACCACCATCCGGTGGCCTGGCAGGAGGAGACCGAGGTGCTGGGGTGGCCCGCGGGTCCCGGGTTCTGGGCGGTGACCCGGCACACGGATGTCGTGCGCGTCCTGAAGGACCCGGTGAGCTACTCCTCGTGTCTCGGGGCGACCCAGATCCGCGATCCGGACCCGGACGACCTGCCGTTCATCCGGCGCATGATGCTCAACCAGGATCCGCCGGACCACGGCCGGTTGAGGCGTGCGGTCAGCCGTGCGTTCACGCCGCGCCGCATCGAGCGGTTCGAGTCGGTCGCGCGGGAACGGGCGCGCACCCTGCTGGCGGCGGCCGTCGACGAGGCCCGCGCGGGCGACGGCACCTTCGACCTCGTCACCGCGGTCACCGACGACTACGCCCTGCTCAACCTCTCGGACCTGCTCGGCGTACCGGAGTGCGACCGGGGGCTGCTGCTGCACTGGACGCAGCGCGTCATCGGCTACCAGGATCCCGACGAGGCGGGCCCACCGGTCCTGGACGCGGACGGGGGGCCGGTCAATCCGCGCTCACCGGCCATGCTGCGGGACATGTTCGCCTACGCCCGGCAGCTGGCGTCCCACAAGCGGCTGCACCCCGGCGACGACGTGCTGACCACGCTCGCGGCCGACGCCGAACTCGACCCGGCCGAGCTGGAGATGTTCTTCTTCCTTCTCACGGTCGCGGGCAACGACACGGTACGCAGCGCGGCACCCGGCGGCCTGCTCGCACTCGCCGAACACCCGGACGAGTACCGGAGCTTGCGCGAGGGCGAGGTTCAACTCTCCACAGCTGTCGAGGAGTTGCTCCGGTGGCATCCGCCGGTGCTCACCTTCCGCCGTACGGCGGCCGTGGACACCGAGCTGGCCGGGCAGCCGATCCGGGCGGGCGACAAGGTGGTCGTCTTCCACGCCTCGGCCAACCACGACGAGCGCGTGTTCGCCGATCCGCACCGGCTCGACCTGTCCCGGACGCCGAACCCGCACGTCTCCTTCGGGGACGGCCCGCATGTCTGCCTGGGCGCCCACTTCGCCCGTCTGCAACTGCGCGTGCTGTACGAGGAGGTGCTGCGCGCACTGCCGTCACTGCGCCCCGCCGGGCCTGCCCGCCGCCTTGTCTCCAACTTCATCAACGGCATCAAGTCGCTGCCACTGGAGGTCAGTTGACCTGGATGAGGGCATGCGTGCCGCTCACCCGCCAGCGCTGTTCCTCAGCGGCGACGAGCGCGGCCTCGGTGTGCGCGTCGAGGCCGACGATCACATCGGACTTGAGGGTGCGCAGGGCCGCGACCGGGCCCGGGAAGTACGCGGTGACCGCCGCGAAGGCAGTGGTGGGCGGACGGAGGCGATCGCCCACCAGGCGGCGGTAGTTGAGGTCGCCCTTCACAAGGGTGACGTCGGCCTCGGCGAACTCCCGGCGCAGGTCCTCGGGCATGTCGGCGTACGGCAGCGGGGCGCAGGAGAAGGGGTGGGCCCGTACCGTGAGGCGGCCGTCGGCCATCGCGGACCAGAGGCGGCGGCCGGACTCGGCGGCAGCGCCCTGCGCGGAGGTCAGGCGGCGCAGTGCGTCGACGACGTCCGCGGTCGTGGCGTCGGAGACGTAGTACGGGTACGGCTTCACGTGCAGGACGGCCCGCTCGGCGCGGCGGTGGCGCAGGAGATGGTCGATGAGGAGCAGGTCGGGGATGAGTTCGCGCCCGGCGTTGTCCGCGACCAGGCAGACGGTGCCGCCGGTGAACAGCGGCCACAGCAAGGCGCTGTCGTCCGCGACGAGTTGCCCGGCGGCCGCGGCGCCACCGGTTCCCGCGAGGCTGAAGCCGAGGTCCGCCCGGTTGCCCCACAGCGCTCCGTGCAGCAGCGCCTGCCCCTGCTCCTCGACGGGCCGGTCCGCCAGCGGGTCGAGCGCGGCGAGCTCCTCGTCCGCCTCCGGGGTCCCCAGTTCCGCGAGCTTGAAGGGACGGAACGGGTCGATGCCGTTCCAGGGGCCGGGAGTGAAGTACCCGACGGCTTCGAGGAGTTGGCGGTAGAAGTAGCTCTCGGACCAGAGGAAGGGCACGTCGAACCAGGAGCGGCCGAAGCGGCCCTGCCCCCAGGTGTCCCACTGCGCCCGGTCCGCCGCCGCGGGGCCCAGCGGTTCGATGACACCCTCGGTGCTGTTCTTCAGCAGGGCGTCGAGCGCGCGGTGCTGCTCGGGGCCGTACGGGAAGGCGCCTTGCACCTTGCGGATGAGCGCCGGATGCCGCTCGGCCAGCACGCTCCAGGGGAACGAGCCCGGTTCGTTGCTGAGGATCACGGGCGCGTCGGCGGGTTCGGGCAGGTCGGCGGGTTCTGGCATGCGGCTCACCGTACCCGGCGAAAACGAAGGGGCCGGCCGGCACACGCGCGCCGGTCGGCCCCTCCCCCCGTGGGCGGTCTCAGAAGGTCAGGTTCCAGCTGTTGATCGTGCCCGTGTCCTGCGCGGCCACGTCCTGGACCTTGAGCTTCCAGGTGCCGTTGGCCGCTTCGCTCGACGCGTCGACGGTGTACGTGGTCTTGACGTCGTCGGCGGAGTCCGAGGTGCTGGACGCCTTGAGACGGTAGGTCGAACCGTCCGGGGCGACCAGGTCGATCACCAGGTCACCGCGGAAGGTGTGGGTGATGTCGACGGCGACCTTGAGGGCCGAGGGCGCGTTGCCGGTGCGGCCGCTGACGGTGATCGGCGACGTGACGGCCGAGCCCGCGTCGGGGACGGCCACGGCCGAGGTGCTGCTGAAGGTGGTGCCGCTCGTGGATCCCCCGGAGCCGCTCACCGCCTGCACCGTCTTGGTCGCGTCGGCGAGACCGGCGCCGCAGCCGCCCGAGCAACTGCCGGGCAGGGCACGGGCATTGGTCTTGATGGCCGACTCGACCTGGGCCGGGGTCAGCGCGGAGTTCGCCGACTTCATCAGCGCGACCAGGCCCGCGATGTGCGGGGTGGCCATGCTGGTGCCCTGGTAGTACTCGTAGGACTCCGAGGACGGCGTCTTCGTACCGGAGTTGAGCGTGGACAGGATGCCGTTGGCGGTGCCGGTGCTCATCTCGCCGCCGGGGGCGGAGATGTCCACGAGGGAACCGTAGTTGGAGTACGAGGCCTTGGCGCCGGTGCGGCCGGTCGCGCCCACCGAGATGACGTTGTTGCAGTTGCCCGGCGAGTGGTTGGAGACGTTGTCGTTCTCGTTGCCGGCCGCTACGACGACCGTGGTGCCGCGGTTCACGGCGGCCGTGATGGCGCTCTGCGTGGCGGACGAGCAGGCGCCGTCGCCGCCCAGGCTCATGTTGATGACCTTGGCGACGTTGGTGTTGGCGGGCACGCCGGAGACGCTGCCGCCGGACGCCCAGGTGATGGCGTCGATGATGTCGGAGTCGTAGCCGCCGCACTTGCCGAGGACACGCAGCGGGGAGATCTTCGCGTTGTACGCGATGCCCGCGACACCCTTGTTGTTGTTGGTGACGGCGGCGATGGTGCCCGCGACGTGGGTGCCGTGCCAGGAGGAGTCGCTGGCCGGGATGTTGGCGCCGCACTCGTTGGCCGCGTAGTAGTCGCCCGGGTCGGCCGGGTTGCTGTCCCGTCCGTCGCCGTCGACGGAGACCGCGGTGTCGGAGATGAAGTCGTAGCCGCCGACGATGTTCGCGGCGACGTCGGAGTGCGTGACGTAGCCGGTGTCGATGACGGCGACGGTCACGCCGCTGCCGGTGGAGGTGGCCCAGGCACCCGGAACGCGCATGCCGGCGGTGGCCTCGAAGAGGTCCCACTGCTTGCTGTACTCGGTGTCGTTCGGGTCCGCCTGCGGCTTGTTGAGGCGGTCCGGTACGACGTAGGCGACCTGCGGGTCGGCCCGGTACTCGGAGATGACGTCGGCGACGTCCGCCGCGGCGAGTTCGTCACCGAGGTCGACGAGCGCGGCGCCGGTGCCGAGGCGGCGCGTGAAGTCGAGGTCCTCGCCCGCCTCCTTGCCCTTGGCCTCGGCGTCGGCGGAGGCGGCCTTGTTGGACTTGGCCGCGGCGGCGCCGGACTTGTAGCCGACGATCAGGCGCTCGGCGGGGGCGGCGGTCGGCTGCGCCGCGGGGGCGGCGGTGCCGTCGGCGGGGGTCTGGGCGACGGCGACGGCGGTGGTCATTCCGGCCATCAGGGTGACCGACAGCGCGGCGACGGATATCAGCTTCCGTCCGGCGCCGCGGGAGGGGGAGGTACGCAAGGGGCTTGGGCCTTTCCCTGGCCTGCTCCGTCCGGGCAGGGCGGGCGCGGAGCAGCGGTCTGATCGCTTCGTCGTCGAAGCGGCGGGGGGTGAAGACGTGGGGAAACAGGTGAGGCAGGTGAAGACGGACAGCTGCGCGGCGGCCGGCCATGCGCGAGCGACGTGTCCAGGGGTTGCCTGTGCGTCGGCTGTGCTCGAACGATAGGCAAAGGCCGGGTAATACGGATACAGGGGAAACCCTCGATCCGGCCGAGAAGCGACCCTATCCGCGACCCGGTTGACCCTCTTCGCACCCTTTGACGGAGGCCCCCTAGGGCTCGCATCTGAACGCACGGCACCTGCTCCCCGTACTCCTCGATGCCACCCCCCACCCCACCGCCGAGGAGTTCCCCGGATGACCGCACATCGCAGGGCCGGCGCGGCCGCGGCCGCCATGGCGGCCCCGCTCCTGCTGACGACGTGGGCCTCGGTGCCGGCCCAGGCCCATGGCGCGCCGACGGATCCGGTCAGCCGGGTGTTCGCCTGCTCCCCGGACGGCGGTGACCGGGCGAGGACCGCGGCCTGCGGGGCGGCGATCGCCGCGAACGGCGCCCCCTTCACGGACTGGGACAACCTCCGGGTCGCCGACGTGGGCGGCCGGGACCGCGAGGTGATCCCCGACGGAAAGCTGTGCAGCGGGGGCCTGCCCGCCTACAAGGGCCTCGACGTCGCCCGCGCCGACTATCCGGCGACGCGGCTGACGCCGGGTGCGGCGTTCACGCTCGCCTACAGCTCGACGATCCCGCACACGGGCACCTTCAAGCTGTATCTGACGAAGCCCGGCTACGACCCGACGCGGCCGCTGACGTGGTCCGAGCTGCCGGCGAAACCGTTCGCGACCGCCACCGATCCGGCTCTGGTCGACGGCGCCTACCGCATCAGGGCGAAGCTGCCGTCCGACCGGACCGGCCGCCAGCTCCTCTACACGATCTGGCAGAACACCAGCACGACGGACACGTACTACTCGTGCTCGGACGTGGCCTTCCCCGACGCCGGGAAGACGAACACCGGAAAGACGGGGGCCGGGACGACCGGGAAGACGGGGTCCGGGACAGGCGGTGCGGACTCCGTCGCCCGCACCAACTCCCCGGCGCCCGCCACGAGTTCGGCGGCCCCGAAGCCGGACACGACCACCGCATCCGCCGAGGCCGGGGCCAAGGCCGGCGCCGGCGCACCGGCGTCGCCCTCCGACGCGCCGCTCCCGGCCGCCGACAGCAGTCCGGACAACAGCTCCCGTGTGTCGCTGGTCGCGGGTGCCGCGGCGGCGGCGCTGATAGTCACCACGGGCGTGGCGGTCACGCTGGGCCGGCGGAGCCGTCGGCCCAGGTGACGCCCCGGGTCGGGGTCAGTTGACGAAGACCGCCGGGCTGCCCTCCTGGCTGGTGTCGACGACCGGGGCGTACTTCGCGGTGAAGTAACCGTTGCTGAAGCAAAGCGTCGAGCCCGAGGTCTTGGTGAAGTGCTGAGCGGCGAAGGCGATGCTGTTGTCGGCGTTGCTCGCCGTGCCGGAGAGGCTGGGCGCCTGGTAGACGCAGTTGATGGTGCCCAGCAGGGTGCGCAGCTTGACGGTGGTCTGGATGGTGGAGCCGGCCGCGGGGGTCACGGTGACGGTGCCGTCGGAGGCCACGGTCGTGGTGTACGGCAGGTTGTCGACCAGGATGCTGGTGACGCCGAGGACGCCGGTGACGTTGCTCGTGCAGCTGCTGCTGCCGAAGGTGTGCCCGGTGAGGGACTCGGTGGCCGTGCCGGGCGCCGCCGGGTTGTCGGTGACGGTGGCGGTGAACGTGGACGAGCTGCAGGAGACGCCGCTCGTGCCGGTGCTGCTGGAGTAGAGCGTGGCCGCGGTGCCACTGGCCAGCGAGGCGTTGAGGACGTCGCCGGTGGCGACGGGGGTTCCGCCGGCGCTTCCGGTGGTGAGCACCGGGGCGTCGTCGGCCGAGGCGGGGACGGCCGCGGACAGCGAGAGCGCCACGGCTGCGCCGGCGAGGGCGAGGAGGGATCGAGTACGCATGGGGGGTGCCTCTTCTCGATGAGGGTGCGGGTGGCCGCCGTCGGCCCGTGACGCCTTCTCCGTGCGGCACGGGCCGACAGCGACTGCCGGGCGACCGGGCACGGTCCAGGGGGAAGGCGACCGTGCCGGTGCCGCGGGGTGGGGATGGTTCATGGAGCGCTGCGCGCATGCCTCAAGGCGGCATGGGGCCCGGGAAGGAATCTGCCGCGCCGCGAACGGCGGAGCTGCGGCAACGGATCCGGCGCCACGGATCCGGGGAAACAAGGGAGAGTTGTAGACCCGTAAAACGCTCAACGTCAAGGCAGGAAAGGGAAGTTGGAGGTGAAAGACTCAATCGGCCACTGGCGCGTTCACGGGTGACACACAATCAACATCCCTTTCCCACAAGTCCCTTGACCCAGGGTGTAACCCCGGGTAACTTCCAGGTCGGCTACTGCGGCGTAACGAGAAAGCCCTTGCACCCGCCGGGAGGTTCGGGGTGGCGTGCGCCGCAGCCGCTGTCCGCGCCAGGACAACGTGCCGTTCGTCCCACCTGCGTTGACTATGCTCAGGGAGCACACATGGCCTCGTCCTCGGACGCCTCGGCGTCCACCCCCGAACAGCCGGAAAGCGGTTCCGCCCTCGCTCAGCCGGAGCCGGAAGTTGCCGGCAGACGCGGGCGGGTCCGCCTGCGCCGCGCCGCGGTGATGGCGGTGCCTGCCACCGCAATCGCCGCCGGGTTGATGATCCTGACCGCCCAGGGGGCCCTGGGTGTGCAGTTCGCGATCTCCGGCATGCCGTTCACGGTCACCGCCACGGAGCTCAACGGCACGGGCTTCGAGCAGTTCGGCGGCCTCGACAGCATGGCCGAGGACAGCCCGAACGCGGGTGACACCGGAGGCCAGGTGCTGATCGTCACCTCCGCGATCAAGAGCGCCACGATCACCAAGCTGTGCCAGAGCGTCGACCTCGGCGGTACGAACCTGGTGATCACCGCGGGCAGCGGCGCCGACAAGGTGCAGGCGACCAACCTCACCACCGACTCGACCGAGATGTCGGGCGACGCGTCCTTCAACAACATCGAGATCGGCAACGACGCGAGCACGCTCGACAAGGCCGGCGTACAGGGCCCCAAGGGTGTCTTCAGCCAGCAGTCCGACACGGTCCGCATCGCGAACCTGCGGCAGACCAACTACGCCACCACAGCGGCGGTGTTCAAGCTTCCCGGCCTCAAGCTCCGCTTCAGCGACCAGGCTTGCTGATGACCTCGTCCCGGATTCCGCGGTCCGTGAGGTCCGGCTTCCGGCAGTGGCGCGCGAACCGCCCCTTCTGGGGCGGGCTGCTGCTCGCCCTGGGCGGGGCGGAGGTGCTGCTCACCGAGAAGGCGTCCGTGAAGGTCATCCTGCACAGCGGTACCGAGGTGCTGGCCGGCTATCTCCTCCCCGTCGTGATGCTGCTCTGCGGCCTGCTGATCCTCTTCAACCCCACCCAGCGGCTCTTCTACTCCCTGGTCGGCATCCTGGTCACCCTCGGCACCTGGGTCACCTCGAACCTGGGCGGCTTCTTCGTCGGCCTCCTCCTCGGGATCACCGGCAGTTGCCTGGCCTTCGGCTGGCTGCCGGACCAGCAGCCGCGGCACGGCCTGCTGGCCCGCCGACGCGAGCGCCGGGCGGCGGCCGAAACGCCCGCCCCGGAGCCCTCCCCCGCCCCCTGACCGCAAGCGTCAACGCTCCCTCCCCGCACGGACGTCGACACCGCACAGCCGCCGCCACGCGCTCTCGCCAGAGCGCCGGGCGGCGGCTAGCGTGGCGTGCCGCAGTGACTGACGACGTGATCCGACGGACGATGTGACGGACTTCGCGACGTGACGCACGACGTGACGTGACGCGACGGAGTACGTGCAGGACATCGACGTACGAGTGCCAGGGAGGCGCCCCGATGGGAAACCCGAGCCCGTTAACGAGCCCGAGCCCCATGGCGATAGACGCGGCCGGCCGTGACATCCACGGCGAGGCCGCCCGTATCCGCGCGAGGGGACCGGTGACGCGCGTCACGCTGCCCGGCGGAGTGGAGGCCTGGGCGGTCAGCAGCCCCGACCTGCTCAAACGACTGCTCGCCGACCCGCGGGTGTCCAAGGACCCGCGACAGCACTGGACGGCCTTCATCAACGGGAAGATCTCCCCCGAGTGGCCGCTGTTCACCTGGGTCGCCGTGCAGAACATGTTCACCGCGTACGGAAGTGACCACCGGCGGCTGCGCATCCTGGTGTCCAAGGCCTTCACCGCCCGCCGCACCGCTGCCCTCCAGCCGCGCATCGAGCAGATCACCGAGGATCTCCTCGACCGCGTCGAGGAGGCCGGGCGCAACGGCGCCGCGGTCGACCTGCGGGAGGAGTTCTGCTACCCGCTGCCCATCCAGGTGATCAGTGAGCTGTTCGGCCTGCCCGAGGAACGCGGCCCGGAACTGCGCCGGTTGGTGGACCGTCTCTTCGACACCTCCGCCGCCGCCGGCGAAATGCTGGCGGCCTACGAGCAGTTGTCCGGCATCCTCGGCGAACTCGTCGCCGCCAAGCGGCTGTCGCCCGGCGACGACCTGGCCTCCGGCCTGCTCACGGCCCGCGACGAGGACGGCCGCACCCATCTGACCGACCAGGAACTGCTCGACACCCTGTTGCTGATGATCAGCGCCGGGCACGAGACCACGGTCAACCTCATCGACAACGCCGTGCACGCGCTCCTCACCCACCCCGAACAGCTCGCCCTGGTACGAGGGGGCCGCGCCTCCTGGGACGACGTGATCGAGGAGTCGCTGCGCCATGACGCCCCGGTCGCCAGCCTGCCGCTGCGCTACGCCGTGGAGGACCTGGACCTCGGCGCACTCGGCGGCCCGGAGGGGATGTCGATCCCCAAGGGCGACGCGCTGCTGGCCGCCTACGCCGCCGCCGGACGCTCCCCGGAGCGGTACGGCGACGACGCCGACCGCTTCGACGTCACCCGCGCCGACAAGGAGCACCTCGCCTTCGGCCACGGCGTTCACCGCTGCCTCGGCGCCCCGCTCGGCCGTCTGGAGGCCCGCATCGCCCTCCCGGCTCTCTTCGACCGTTTCCCGGATCTCCGACCGGCCGTGCCGGAGAGCGAGTTGACCCAGGTGGACTCCTTCATCTCCAACGGCCACCGGTCCCTTCCCGTCCGTATCTGAACCCTGGTCGGGACAAGGGACGTCGGCTGAGCCGGCCTCCACCTACGTACGGCAGCGGGGGGGGGGGGGGGGGGGGGGGGGGGGGGGGGGGGGGGGGGGGGGGGGGGG